>NZ_JACFYJ010000072.1:0-39686 GCF_037126505.1 Paraburkholderia bengalensis | reverse complement strand
AAACGACCCGGCCGCGCATGCGACCGGGTCGTCAAATCCCGCCCTTCACGTTACACCGTTCGGTACCTCAGAAAAGACCTTAACTGAACGGCATTAGCCTTGAAGGCCGCTTTTTTATTTCAACGCGCGATTTGCGCCGTCACTTCCGATGCCGTGCCGCCATGCGCGCCAGCGCAGCCTGCAACGGCGACGCTTCCAGCGATTCGCTGAGCGCGTGTAGCGCGTCGGCGCCCGCGCGCGACATGCGTGCCTGCTTCGCGCGCGGCGGCTCCTTTGCGGGCTGCGGACGGACGCGAATTCTCAGCGCATTGACCGGCCAGCCGCGCTGCTGCAAATCCGACAGCAGCCGCGGCTCCATGTGCCGCAGGCGCGCGGCCAGCGCGTTGTGCGCCGCAAAAAGGGCGAGTACGCCGTCCTTGATGAAGCCGGGCTCGATGCTCGTCGCCAGATAGTCGGGAAGTAGCTCGCTGAGGTCCCGCTCCAGCGCGGCAATCTGCTCGACGCCGGCGCGCAACGCGGCAAACGCGTCGGTGCGATTCAGCACTTCGGCGACGGCCTGCGGCCGGCGCACGTCGAAGTTGCGCGAGCCGAGCTTCGGTCCCGGCTTTGGCGCTTGCCTTGAAAACGGTGAGAAACGGCTCATCTGCGGGTTGGGTAGTGGCCCGCGCCCCGCGCGTGCCGATCTCGCGATTGTACCGTGCTGGCATGTGCGCCGGCGCGTGCCGCGCGAGCGCCTTCGAGGCGGACGCGATGCCCTGGCCGGACGGCCAGGCTCTTACCGCTGACACAGGCGCACGCGGGGGCGCGTGCTAAAATCCATGATTCGAATTTACTCTTGACCTAGCCGCCGAGGCCCCAACGTCAATGGGTTGCAACAAAGTAAAAGGGTGCGAGAACCACCCATTGCAGCCCAGCCGAAGCCGCGACGCAACCACGATCCGATGACCACCGGTTTTCTACAAAAGATTTTTGGCAGCCGCAATCAGCGGCTCGTCAAGCAATATCAAAAGACCGTCGCGGCGATCAATGCGCTCGAACCGCAGATCGAGCAATTGACGGATGATCAACTGCGCGCGAAAACGACGGAATTCCGGCAACGGGTGAACAGCGGCGAGTCGCTGGACAAACTGCTGCCCGAGGCGTTCGCGGTCTGCCGCGAGGCCAGCAAGCGCGTGCTGAAGATGCGGCACTTCGACGTGCAGCTGATCGGCGGCATGGTCCTGCACTACGGCAAGATCGCGGAAATGCGCACGGGTGAAGGCAAGACGCTCGTGGCCACGCTCGCGGCCTATCTGAACGCGCTGTCCGGGCGCGGCGTGCATGTGGTGACGGTGAACGACTACCTCGCCCAGCGCGACGCCGAGTGGATGGGGCGCCTGTACAACTTCCTCGGGCTGTCGGTGGGTATCAACCTGTCGCAGATGGATCACGGCCTGAAGCAGGAAGCGTACGCTGCGGATATCACATACGGCACGAACAACGAGTTCGGCTTCGACTACCTGCGCGACAACATGGTCTACGAGACCGACGCGCGCGTGCAGCGGGCGCTGAACTTCGCGGTCGTCGACGAAGTGGACTCGATCCTGATCGACGAAGCCCGCACGCCGCTCATCATTTCCGGTCAGGCCGAAGATCACACCGAGCTTTACGTGCGCATGAACGCGCTGCCGCCGCTGCTCGACCGCCAGATCGGCGAAGAGAAGGCAGACGGCACGGGCGTCGAAAAGCCGGGCGACTACACGCTGGACGAAAAAGCGCGCCAGGTGTTCCTGACGGAATCCGGCCACGAAAAGGCTGAGCGCCTGCTCGCCGAGTGGGGCCTGATCGGCGAAGGCGAAAGCCTGTACGCGCCGCAGAACATCACGCTGATGCACCACGTGTACGCCGCGCTGCGCGCGCACACGCTGTTCTACAAAGACCAGCATTACGTGGTGCAGAACGGCGAAGTGGTGATCGTCGACGAATTCACGGGCCGTCTGATGGCGGGCCGGCGCTGGTCGGACGGTCTGCACCAGGCCGTCGAGGCAAAGGAGCACGTCAAGATCCAGAGCGAGAACCAGACGCTCGCATCGATCACGTTCCAGAACTACTTCCGCATGTACGCGAAGCTGTCGGGCATGACGGGTACGGCCGACACCGAAGCGTACGAATTCAACGAGATTTACGGGCTGGAAACGGTCGTGATCCCGACCAACCGCCCGCCCAAGCGTATCGACAAGCAGGACCAGATCTACAAGACGGCGCTGGAGCGCTACAACGCGGTGATTCGCGACATCCGCGAATGTTACGACCGCGGTCAGCCGGTGCTGGTTGGCACGACGTCGATCGAAAACTCGGAGCTGCTGTCGCAACTGCTGAACAAGGCCGGTCTGCCGCACGAAGTGCTCAACGCCAAGCAGCACGCGCGCGAAGCGGCCATCGTCGCGGAAGCGGGTCGCCCGAAGCGCATCACTATCGCGACCAACATGGCAGGCCGCGGTACCGACATCGTGCTCGGCGGCAACGCCGAGAAGCAGGCGGCGTTCATCGAAGCCGACCTGTCGATTCCCGAGGACGAAAAAGCGCCGCGCATCCAGAAGCTGCACGACGAGTGGCAGGCGCTGCACGATCAGGTGAAGGCCGCGGGCGGTCTGCACATCATAGGCACCGAGCGACACGAGTCGCGTCGTATCGACAACCAGTTGCGCGGCCGCGCGGGGCGTCAGGGTGATCCGGGCTCGTCGCGCTTTTATCTGTCGCTGGAAGATCCGCTGCTGCGCATTTTCGCCGGCGACCGCGTGCGCGCGATCATGGACCGTCTGAAGATGCCGGAAGGCGAGGCGATCGAGGCGGGCATCGTCACGCGTTCCATTGAATCGGCTCAGCGCAAGGTCGAAGCCCGCAACTTCGATATCCGCAAGCAGCTGCTCGAATACGACGACGTGTCGAACGATCAGCGCAAGGTGATCTATCAGCAGCGCAACGAACTGCTCGAAGCGCACGACATCAACGAGACGATCGGCGCGATGCGTCATGGCGTGATCACGGACATCGTCCGTCAGTTCGTGCCGGCGGGCAGCATTGAAGAGCAGTGGGACGTGCCCGAGCTCGAAGAAGCGCTGCGCAACGACTGGCAGCTCGATCTCGCAATCCAGGAAATGATCAACGAGTCGCAATCGATCGACCCCGACGAGATTCTCGAAGCCGTGCTCGCGGCAGCGGACGAAGCGTACGAAGGCAAGGTCGAGCAGGTTGGCCGCGAGTCTTTCAGCGCATTCGAACGCTCGGTCATGCTGCAGACCCTCGATCGTAGCTGGCGCGAACACCTCGCCGCGCTCGATCACCTTCGCCAGGGCATCCATCTGCGCGGCTACGCGCAGAAGAACCCGAAGCAGGAATACAAGCGCGAAGCGTTCGAGCTGTTCGCCGCGATGCTGGATGCCGTCAAGCTGGAAGTCACGCGCATCGTGATGAACGTCCAGATCCAGTCGCCGGAGCAGCTGGAGCAGGCCGCCGAACAGATGGAAGAGGAAGGCAGCCATCTGGTGGACAACGTCGAGTTCCGTCACGCCGATTACGCAGAAGCGGGTGCGGCTGTCGCGGCGGCGCCTGTTGCCGCCAATGCGGCTGCCGCGATGATCGGCGACGCCATGGCGCACGGTCAGGGCGCAGCCGCGCCGCTTTCCGGCGACAACGTGCCCAAGGTCGGACGCAACGATCCATGCCCGTGCGGCAGCGGCAAGAAGTACAAGCAGTGCCACGGCAAGATAGCGTGACACAAGAGGGCGGCGCGCATCAGGCGCGCCGCGTCGTTTGAAGCGCATCGCTGTTGATTTCGCGGTGGCGCGGGTCCCTCCGGCGCCATCACCCATGACCCTCAGTGCCGGCATCCGCCGGCATTTCAGTCTCGACAGGTCGCAAACATGGCTGTCAATTTCCCCTCGATCGATCCCGCTCAACTCCATCCCGTCGCCGGCGTCACGCTAGGCTGGGCCGAGGCGAATATCCGCAAGCCGAATCGCAAGGACGTGCTCGTCATTTCCGTCGACGAAGGCGCGACGGTCGCGGGCGTGTTCACGTCGAACCGTTTCTGCGCGGCGCCTGTGACGGTTTGCCGCGAGCATCTCGAACGCGTGCGCACGGGCGGCAAGGGCATTCGCGCGCTGGTCGTGAACACGGGCAACGCGAACGCGGGCACGGGCGAGCCGGGCATGGCGCACGCACGTGAAACCTGCGACGAGCTTGCACGTCTTGCGGGTATCGCGCCCGAGCAGGTGCTGCCGTTCTCGACGGGCGTGATCCTGGAGCCGCTGCCCATCGACCGTCTGAAGGCCGGTCTGCCCGCAGCCTTGGCAAACCGCCAGGCGGCGCACTGGTACGACGCCGCGCAAGCCATCATGACCACGGATACATTGCCGAAGGCCGTCTCCCGCCAGGTCGCGATCGGCGGCCACACGGTGACGATGACGGGCATCAGCAAGGGCGCCGGCATGATCAAGCCGAACATGGCGACGATGCTCGGCTTCCTCGCATTTGACGCGAACGTCGCGCAGCCGGTGCTCGACGAACTGGTCAGGCACGTCGCCGATCGCTCGTTCAACTGCATCACGATCGACGGCGACACGTCGACGAATGACTCGTTCATCCTGATCGCATCGGGCAAGTCGAGCTTGCCCGCCATCACGTCGACCGATTCGTCCGCCTACGCGGCCCTGCGCGATGCCGTCACGGAAACCGCGCAAGCGCTCGCGCAGCTGATCGTGCGGGACGGCGAGGGCGCGACGAAATTCATGACCGTGCAGGTCGAGGGTGGCGCGAGCGTCGCGGAGTGTCGCCAGATTGCCTATGCCATCGGTCATTCGCCGCTCGTGAAGACGGCGTTCTACGCCTCGGACCCGAATCTCGGCCGGATTCTGGCCGCGATCGGCTATGCGGGCGTGACGGATCTCGACGTCGGCAAGATCGATCTGTACCTGGACGACGTGCTCGTCGCGAAAGCGGGCGGGCGCAACCCGGCATACCAGGAAGAGGATGGACAGCGCGTGATGAAAAAGGCGGAAATCCTGATTCGCGTGGTGCTGGGCCGCGGCAATGCTCAGGCGACGATCTGGACGTGCGATCTGTCGCACGACTACGTGAGCATCAACGCCGACTACCGTTCCTGAGCCGCTGAATCGCTCTTTTCCTGACATGGATAAACTCGACCAATTCCTGACTCGCGCAGAGGCCGTGCTGGTGCGGCTCGAAGCGATGCTTCCGCCCGCCGCGCCCGATGTGGACTGGGCTGCCGCTGTGGCTTTTCGCTGGCGCAAGCGCCAGGGGCGCGGTTATCTGCAGCCGGTGTCGGCCATCTCGTCGATCTCGTTCGACGACCTGCAGAACATCGACCGGCAGAAAAATCTGATCGAACAGAACACGAAGCAGTTCGTCAGCAAGCAGCCGGCCAACAACGTGCTGTTGACGGGCGCACGCGGCACGGGCAAATCGTCGCTGATCAAGGCTTGCCTGAACGCGTACTCGAAAGACGGCCTGCGCCTGATCGAAGTCGACAAGGACGATTTGCACGATCTCGGCGATATCGTCGATCTCATTTCGACGCGCCCCGAGCGGTTTATCGTGTTCTGCGACGACCTGTCGTTCGAAGAAGGCGAGTCGGGCTACAAGGCGCTGAAGGTGGCGCTCGACGGATCGGTGGCCGCGCAGTCGGACAATGTGCTGATCTACGCGACGTCGAACCGGCGCCACTTGCTGCCCGAGTACATGAGCGACAACGAGACGTACAAGCACACGTCCGACGGCGAGATTCATCCGGGCGAAGTCGTCGAAGAAAAAATCTCGCTGTCCGAGCGCTTCGGCCTATGGGTCAGCTTCTATCCGTTCAAGCAGGACGACTATCTGACGATCGTCGCGCACTGGCTGCATCACTTCGGCTGTAACGACGCCGATGTCGAGGCGGCACGCGGCGACGCGCTGATCTGGGCGCTGGAGCGCGGCTCGCGTTCGGGGCGCGTCGCGTGGCAATTCGCACGCGACTGGTCCGGCCGACGGGCACAAGCATGAATGACGCCGCACGCGACAAACCGCAGGGCGCGGTCGAGGTCAACGAAGCGGGCCGACGGGTGACGGAAGTCGCCGTCGGCGTGCTGGTGCAGCCCGATGGCCGCTATCTGCTCGCGCAGCGTCCGGCGGGAAAACCGTACGAAGGCTACTGGGAGTTTCCGGGCGGCAAGCTCGAGCCGGGCGAATCGGTCGAAGCGGCGCTCGCGCGCGAGTTGCACGAGGAACTCGGCATCGACGTGCAGGCGAGCCATCGCTGGCACGTGCTCGAACACGACTACCCGCACGCATACGTGCGTCTCTATTTCTGCAAGGTCACGGCGTGGCACGGCGAGCCGCATGGTCGCGAAGGCCAGGCGTTCGCGTGGCAGACATTGCCTGCCGACGTGTCGCCATTATTGCCCGCGACAATTCCCGTGCTGGAGTGGCTGGCGGCGGAATGAAGCGCGTTTAATGCCGCGGCTCGGCGTTGCAGGCCCGTGCCGCTTGAAATATCTCGGCATGGCGCTTGCGCTCGGCGGTTGAAACGGCGTGGGCTGCTCAGTGCGAGCGATGGTCGCCGGGCGTATCGTCCGTGGGCGGTTCCTCGTCGGTGCCGCCAATCTTGTATTTTTCGGCCGCCCACGCGCCGAGATCGATCTGCTTGCAGCGCTCGGAACAGAACGGGCGGAAGCGGTTCTCGGAAGTCCAGCGGACATCCTTTCCGCAGCTAGGGCATTTGACTACAGTGACCATTCGATCAGACGTTCAATCGGTAAAACGATAAGGCTAAGTAGGTGCGGCTGATTGCGTCGAATTAAAGACTGCACAGCGTCAACTGGAACGGCACGTCGACGTCGACGGCGCGCGGACGCAAATCACCGTCTTGCACCGTGAAGCGTACCCACAGCATGTACTTGTTGGCGCTCGCTTCAGGAATCACGCGCAATTCGGGTGCCACGCGCACCTGCATCAACTGATACGTGCGGCCCGACAGCATCTGCTGGTAGCTGCCCTGCATGGCCATCACTTTCGAAGCCTGTCCCGATTCGCGCGCAAGCCGCAGTACGATCGCGGCCGCGTCGCGTAGCGGCAGAAGCGGCATGATCCATTTTGCGATGTCTTGGCGGCGCTGATCGGGATGCGTCTGCTGCCATGCGTAGTACGACGGAAGATCGAACTTGCAGGTGCCGCCGGGAATAATGGCGCGGCTGCGGATGCTCGCGAGCCACTCGTTGTCGGCAAGATGCTGGCCAGTCTTGCCTTGCATTTGCGTCAGCCCGGCGAGCGTCTGTTCGATTTCGCCGAGGACGGCTTCGAGCGCGTTCTGCTCGATGCCGGGATTGCCGCGAAACGGGGCGAGCGTTTGCCGCTGCCGCTCCAGTTCCTTCATCAGATCCGATTTCAGATCGGCGCGGCCCGCGACTTCGGAGATTTCGAACAGCGTTGTCAGCGCGACGTGATGTTCCCTGGCATCTTCCTGAGTCAGAAAGAACGTGAAGCGCTCGAACAGGTCTTCGAGGCGCAGCAGCGTCCGGATTCGCTCGTTGAAGGGATACTCGTAAAGAATCAAGCGGGCTCGCCTCGGGCGTGGTCGGTGACGGAATTGCAGGACATTCTAATGCCGTGAGACTACCCTAGCAATCACGCACTTTTTCTGCGGGCGCCCGTCAATTTATGCGCTGTATGGCGCGCATTCGTTGCGTGTAAGCGCGGTTCGCGACAACATGCGCCTGCTTTACGAACGGCGAACAGAATCGCTCACGGCTTACGCGCCCGCGAGCGAAACATACGTGCGATGAAGCTGATCGACGTCAAGCGCGAGTTCGTCGAGCGGTCGGCCGTCGTTGTCGATCACGTCGTCGGCGGCGGCGAGGCGTGCTTCGCGCGTGGCCTGACGCGCGATGATCGCGAGCACCTGTTCGCGCGTGAACGCATTGCGGCGCATGACCCGGGCAATCTGCGTTTCGACGCTGCAATCGACAGTCAACACGCGGTCCACGCGCGTCTTCCAGTTGCCCGATTCGACCAGCAGCGGCACGACGATGATCACGTAAGGGCCCGATGCCTGTTGCCGCTCGCGCTCGGTCTCGGCGCGGATCAACGGGTGGGTGATGGCTTCGAGCCGTTTCCGGGCGGTCTCGTCGCTGAATACGAGCGCACGCATGCGGGCGCGGTCGAGCGAACCGTCCCCGGCCACGTACGATGCACCGAACTCTGCTGCAATGGCCGGCATCGCAAGCCCTTGGGGCGCGGTGACGCGATGCGCGATCACGTCGGTATCGACAAGCGTCACGCCATGCTTCCCGAAAAGATCGGCGACCGTGGACTTGCCGCTACCAATGCCGCCCGTCAATCCAACAGCAAACATGCGTCAGCCTCCCAAAGCCATGTAGAGCGGCGTGCCGAGAAAGAGCGTCACGGCACCGCCCGCTGCGAGGAAGGGACCGAACGGCAGAGGCTCCTCGAAGCGCATCCGGCCTATCCAGGTGGCCACCAGACCGACGGCGGCGCCCGTCACGGCGGCAATCAGAACAATCTGCGGCAGCGCTGCCCATCCGAGCCAGGCGCCGAGCGCCGCGAGCAGCTTGAAATCGCCGTAGCCCATGCCTTCGACGCCCCGCACCATCTTAAACAGCCAGTGCACGCACCAAAGTACGAGATAGCCCGCGATCGCACCGATCACAGCATCGTGCAGGCTCGCGAACACCTCGTTGAAATTGACGATGAGCCCGGCCCACAGCAACGGCAAGGTCATCGAGTCGGGCAGTAGATGCGTGTCGATATCGATTGCGCTCATGGCGAGCAGCGTCGCGCACAGACCGAAGGCGGCGAGCGCCGCACCCGTCGCGCCGAACGCGACGAACGCAGCCAGGGCGAGTGCAGCGCTGGACAGTTCAAGCAGCGGATAGCGAAAGCCCAGGCGCGTCTTGCACTGCGAGCACCGGCCGCGCAGCAGCAGATAGCTGAGCAGAGGAAGGTTCTCCCACGCGCGCAGCACATGGCCGCAATGAGGACAGGCGCTGCGGGGCAACCACAGGTTGTAGCGCTCGGGCAGGCCGTCTTCGTCGAACGTATGGCCCGTTGCTTCGCTGACTTCCATGCGCCACGCGCGTTCGAGCATGATCGGCAGCCGATGCACGACCACGTTCAGGAAACTGCCGATCACAAGGCCGAACACAATGACGAACGCAATCTGCGCGCCGGCCGGCAGCGAGCCGAATGCCATGCCCAGGCTCTGCGCGAAGTGGGCGAGCGGGCCGGCGAAGGAAGGTTCCGATACGGACGTGAGCGTGGTCGGCATGATCGAGTGTGTGAATTCGGCTGCGATGCTACTACACCACGTTGCCGAGTTGGATGATGGGAAGATACATCGCGATCACAAGCCCGCCGACGAGCCCGCCCAGCACGACGATCACGAGCGGCTCGCACAGGCTCGCGAGCCCCGCGATCTTTTCGTCTACCTGGCGATCGCACAGCGACGCCACGTCGAGCAGCATTGTGTCCAGGGTGCCTGATTCCTCCGCAACGGCCACGGGTTGCACGATCGCTTCGGGGAAGCATTGGGCGTCGCGCATCGCGGCGGCGAGCCGCACGCCGCGCCGCAGTTGCGCGGAGATCGCGAGCGTCGCGCGATCGAACCACGCGTTGCCAGTGGCGTGCGTGAGGGAATCGAATGCGTCGGCGAGGGGCGTGCCTGCGGACAGCAGCGTGCCGAGCGCACGCTCCAGCGCGCGGCGCACAGTGTCGTCAGCAACGGACCCGCGACGGGCAAACGCAGCGCAGCGCGCGCGAAGCGCAGGCGCGCCGCTTCTGAGCGCTTCAACACGCGGCGCGCGGCGAACCCGCACGCGCCAGCCGCAGACGCGACGGGCACGCACCAGCGGCCGGCCGCCGCCGACATCGCGAGAACCAGTTGCGTCGGCGCCGGCAGCTTCGCGCCGAAGCCGTCGAAGATCTGCTTGAAAGTCGGAACGACCCACACCAGCAGCGCCGCCGTGATCGCGAGCGCAAGTAGCAGGATCGCGACAGGATAGGTGAGTGCGGCGCGCACTTTCGCCCGTTGCGCGGCGGCACGCTCGCGATCGTCGGCGAGACGCGCGAGCACGGCGGACAGCGCTCCCGAAGCCTCGCCGACTTCGACCAGCTGGCAATACAGCGGGCCGAACTGCGCGGGATGACGCGCAAGCGCCGACGAGAAACCCAGCCCGCCGGTAATGTCGCGAGCCAGTGTGCTGACGATACGCGGCATGCCCTTGTTCCGCTCGCTGTCTTTTGACGCCTGCGCGAGCAGGTCGAGCGACGACGCAAGCGGTAAGCCCGCGCGCAGCAGACTCGACAGCTGGCGGGTGAACTGCGTGACGTCGGCGGCACGCGCGTTCGGTGGCCGCGCCTCGCCGCGCCGGGTCCATTCGACGGCGTAGAGCGCGTTCTCTTTCAGCATCGCGCGGGCGGTGGAAAGGTCCGGCGCGATAACAGTTCCGCGCCTGCGGATGCCTTGCGCGTCGAACGCGCGCCAATCGAAGCGGTGCTCCGCGCGTACTTCCCGGATTGCGGCGGCTGTCATGCGACCTCCGTTGCGCTCAACGCCTCGGCGAGGCTTGTCGTGCCGTCACGGGCACGTGCGAGCGCGGCTGCGCGCAGCGTCTGCACGCCTTCGGCGTGGGCTTGCCGCGCGATCTCATGCGTGCCGGCGCGCGAGACGATGAGCTCGCGCATCGAGTCGGAGACCGGCATCACCTGGTGAATGCCGACGCGTCCGAGAAAGCCGATGCCGTGGCACGCGTCGCATCCGCCCGGGACGTAGGGCTGCCAGTGCGCGAGCGCGTCGTCGGATAGGCCGGCGGCGTGCAGGGACGCGGGCGTTTCGGCGGCAGCTTGCCGGCAGGCGCAGCACAGGCGCCGCACGAGCCGTTGTGCCGTGACGAGCCGTAGCGCGGCCGCGAGGTTGTACGGTTCGACGCCGATGTCGATGAGCCGTGCGATGGCGGCGGGCGCGTCGTTGGTGTGCAGCGTCGACAGCACGAGATGCCCCGTTTGCGCCGCCTTGACCGCGACGTCGGCTGTCTCTTCGTCGCGGATTTCGCCGACCATGATCACGTCCGGGTCCTGGCGCAGGAATGCGCGCAACGCGACCGCGAATGTCAGCCCGGCTTTCTCGCGCACGCTGACCTGATTGATGCCCGCAAGCTGGACTTCGGCGGGGTCTTCGACCGAACAGAGATTTCGCGATGCGGCATTCAGCAGTTGCAGAAAGCAGTACAGCGACATCG
The DNA here is from genome assembly GCF_037126505.1 of Paraburkholderia bengalensis. NCBI lineage: Bacteria > Pseudomonadati > Pseudomonadota > Betaproteobacteria > Burkholderiales > Burkholderiaceae > Paraburkholderia > Paraburkholderia bengalensis. The sequence goes on along the minus strand of NZ_JACFYJ010000072.1, from coordinate 28,398 downwards.
TCTTGCCGCTGCCCGTCGGGCCCGTGACGAGCACGAGCCCGTGCGGTGCCCGGATCGACCGGTCGACGATGTCGCGTTGCGCGGGTGCAAGGCCAAGCGAATCGAGCGAAAGATCGGCGGGCAATGCTTCGAGCCGGCGCAGCACGAGCTTTTCGCCGAACAGTGTGGGCAGCGAGTTCACGCGGTAGTCTTCGACGCGGCCCGCTGCGACGGCAAGCCGCAAGCGCCCGTCTTGCGGCACGCGCCGCTCGGCGATGTCCATGCGCGCCAGCACCTTCACGCGCGTGACGAATGCGTCGCGCAGATGCGCCGGCGGCCGCGAAAGCTCGTGCAGCACACCGTCGACCCGCAGACGCATCCTCCAGCCATGTTCCATGGGCTCGATATGCAGGTCGGATGCGTTCAGGCGTGCCGCTTCCTGAAGCGTATCGGCGAGCAGCCGGACGGCGGGCGGGCTGTCGGCGTCGGCCGTGGAAGTGGGCGGAGCGGGCCTAGGCGAGGCGAGGGACGACGTGGGCGTCGCGAGGGACGGCGCGGGTGCCGTGGCGTGTGAAGAAGTGCGCATTCGAAACCGGCTGCGAGCCGCCTGTTGAACATGACGGCTTCATCTTCCGGGATCACAGCGGTGGCGCCTATTCGACCGAATGGCCAGATACGCGCTCAGCGCCCAACGAGCCGCTTGATCTTGGAAGTTGGCGCCGGACCGGGCCGAAAAATCTTAACTGTTCTGATCGCTTGGTCGTCGCTGCGCAAGACTTCCAGTTTGACGTCTCCGATCTTCACGCATACATCGCCTTCCGGGATCTCTTCGAGAATTTCCAGGATCAAGCCGTTCAGCGTTTTCGGGCCGTCGGTCGGCAGTTTCAGTTGCAGCCAACGGTTCAGCTCGCGCAAAGGCATGCTGCCCGCCACGATGCATTCGCCGTCTTCGTTCCATCCGCCGCGCGAACTCGCACTGCGCGGCACGGACGTCGTGAATTCGCCGATGAGTTCTTCAATGATGTCTTCCGGCGTGACGAGCCCCTGCAGCTCGCCGTATTCATCGACGACGAGTGCGGTGCGGTGACGGCTCTCCTGAAAAAATTGAAGCTGCTGGAACACGGGCGTGCCCGTCGGCACGAAATACGGCTCGGCGAGCAGCTCGCGCAACGTTTCGCGCTCGAGTTCCTGGTTGTGCAGAGCGGCCAATGTCTTGCGCACGTGAAGCACGCCGAGCACGCGGTCGAAGTCGCCCTGATAGACGATCAGCTTGTTGTGATAGCAGGTTTCGAGCTGATGCAGGATCTGCTCGAAAGGCGCGTCGAAATCGAGGGCCTCGATGCGGCGGCGCGGAATCATCACGTCGTCGACCGTGATGTTTTCAAGGTCGAACAGGTTCAACAGGATGCTGCGGTGTTTGGTCGGCATGAAGCTGCCGGACTCTAGCACGATGGTGCGTAGTTCCTCTGTCGACAGGCGCTGGTCGTGTGCGCTCTTCGTGTTGATGTGCAGCACTCGCAGGATGGTGTTGGCGAACAGGTTGACGAACCAGATCAGCGGCTTCGAGACGCGCATCAGCGGCGCGATCAGCAGGCTCGCGGGCAGCGCGATCTTTTCCGGAAACGTCGCGCCGACGATTTTCGGCGTGATTTCGGCGAACACGATGATCAGAAACGCGACGATGCCAGTCGAAACAGACAGCACCACGCTGTTGCTGCCGAACGTGTGCAGCGCGATCGACGTGGTGAGCACAGGAATGATCGTATTGAACAGGTTGTTGCCGATCAGGACGGCGCTCAGCAGCTCATCGGTGCGTGCGAGCAGGCCTTGGGTGGTCTTCGCGCCGAGGGCGCCCTTGGTGGCGAGATGTTTCAGGCGATGACGGTTGATCGCCATCATCGCTGTCTCGGTAATGGAAAAGAAGCTGGAGCAGATGAGAAGCAGGATGACGGCGCCGATTTGCGCCCATAAGGGAAGTTGTTCCACGCGACGTGAATGAGAAGGGAGGGATGGGGAGAATATAGCAGAGGGGCCGGAAAGCCCTCATTGGCCGGACGGCCCGGCCGCTTGGCCTTGCGCCGTGCTACCCTACGCATACGGCGGACGAAAAAAAAACCGCGCGATGCGCGGTTTTTTCAAAATCTGGTCGGGGTGAGAGGATTCGAACCTCCGGCCTCTACGTCCCGAACGTAGCGCTCTACCAGGCTAAGCTACACCCCGATTTGTACTGCCTTAGACTCACACACCGTTTCAGTCCCGTTTAAGACTGTCTCGTCGTCGAGTAAGAACATAATTCTAGCAGGCTTTCTTTGTAAATGGAACTGGGAAACGAAGAAATTGCGGCTGCGGCAGCCTGCGCTTCCTGCTTCGCGCACTCGAGCGTGTGATCGAGTGCGCCGGAACGCGTGATCGCATCGAAGATTTCGTCGAAACGGTCCGTGCCGCCTTGCTCAATGGCTTCACGCGCGAGCGCCGCCTGCGCGGGCGTGCCGCGCTCGATCAGATAGATCAGCGGCAGCGTGGGTTTGCCTTCGCGAAGGTCGTCGCCGGCATTCTTGCCCATCGACTCCGGCGTGCCCGTGTAGTCGAGCCAGTCGTCCATGATCTGGAAGGCCGTGCCGATGCGACGGCCGAATTCGGCGGCGGCGGCCTCCGTGGTCGCGTCCACGCCGGAGAGCACCGCGCCCAGCTGCGCGGCCGCCTCGAAAAGTTTCGCCGTCTTGTAGCGGATCACCTGCATGTAGCGCGCTTCGTCGACGTCGGCGTCGTGCATGTTCAGCAACTGCAGCACTTCGCCCTCGGAAATGATGTTCGTCGCTTCCGACAGGATCTCCATCACGCGCATCTTGCCCACGCCGACCATCATCTGGAACGAGCGGGAATACAGGAAGTCGCCAACCAGCACGCTGGCGGCATTGCCGAACAGCGCATTGGCCGTCTGGCGGCCCCGGCGCAGGTCCGACTCGTCGACGACATCGTCATGCAACAGCGTGGCCGTATGGATGAATTCGACGACAGCCGCCAGTTCGTGCCGATGCCCCGTCCTGTCGCCGAGCGCGCCTGCCACGAGCAGGAGCAGCGCGGGCCGCAGACGCTTGCCTCCGGCACTGATGATGTACTCGGAGATCTGGTTGATCAGCATCACCTCGGACGCCAGGCGGTGCCGGATGACGCGATTCACCTGCTGCATGTCTTCGGCGATCGGCGCGAGCAGATTGGCTGCGTTGGGGGTGGGAGTGGCGGTTGACGACATGGTGACGAATTCGGGTAGTGCCGCGAATTATAAGGCGAACTGCGGCGTTTCCGCGCCGGACACCGTCCGATCATGGCTGTTTTGGCCGTGTTGGCCCGGGTTTATCGTGGGCGAAACGGTCATCGGGGCACGTTGCCACCTGCCTTTGACCGCGAAGCTAACTCTATGTATAATCGAAGGTTTCCGCGCGTGGTGCGTCGGGAAAATGAATCCAGAGTGAGGTTTTCAATGTACGCGGTCATAAAAACCGGCGGCAAGCAGTACAAAGTTGCTGTCGGCGAAAAACTTAAAGTAGAACAGATACCGGCAGACATTGACGCTGAAATCACGCTCGACCAGGTTCTCGCAGTGGGCGAAGGCGAATCGATTAAATTCGGTACGCCGCTGGTCAGTGGGGCTTCCGTCAAGGCTACCGTCGTGTCTCAAGGTCGTCACAAGAAAGTGACCATCTTCAAGATGCGCCGCCGGAAGCACTACCAAAAGCATGGCGGCCACCGCCAGAACTACACCGAACTGCGCATCGACGCGATCAACGCGTAAGCGCATCGGGCAAGGAGTAATCACATGGCACACAAAAAGGCAGGCGGCTCTTCCCGGAATGGCCGCGACTCCGAGTCGAAGCGCCTCGGCGTGAAGGTTTTCGGCGGTCAGGCAATTCTGGCTGGCGGCATCATCGTGCGTCAGCGCGGCACGCGCATGCACCCCGGTGAGAACGTCGGTATCGGCAAGGATCACACGCTGTTCGCGCTGGTCGACGGCCACGTCAAGTTCACGACGAAGGGCGCCGCGAAGAAGCACACGGTCGTCGTCGTCCCGGCTGTCTGAGATTAATCAGGCACGGGCTTCAGGACCGGAAGAAAGGCCCCGCGAAGTTTGCGGGGCCTTTTTGTTTGCGGGTCTCCCGGGTTTTTCATGCGGAGCCTGCTCGTCGCGAGCACGGCATGTCGCGACTGGACAAGAATCAAGGTCAATCTGGCCATTTGGCCAATGGTGCATGCGCGTGACGCGCGGCAAAATAGCAATACACACGGGACGGAGTAACGCATGAAGTTCATTGACGAAGCGAGGATCGAAGTCATCGCCGGCGACGGAGGAGATGGCAGCGCGTCGATGCGCCGCGAGAAGTTCGTCCCGTTCGGCGGCCCCGACGGCGGCGACGGCGGGCGCGGCGGCAGCGTCTACGCGGTCGCGGATCGCAACATCAACACGCTGATCGACTACCGTTACGCGAAAAAACACCAGGCGCGCAACGGCGAGAACGGCCGCGGCTCGGACTGCTATGGCAAGGGCGGCGACGACATCACGCTGCGCATGCCTGTCGGCACGATCATCACGGACATGGACACGGGCGAGCTGATCGCCGATCTGACCGAGCACAACCAGGTCGTGCGCGTCGCGCAGGGTGGCGCGGGCGGCCTCGGCAATCTGCACTTCAAGTCAAGCACGAATCGCGCGCCGCGCCAGAAGACGGACGGGAAACCAGGCGAGCGCCGCATGGTGCGCCTCGAGCTGAAGGTGCTCGCGGACGTCGGTCTGCTTGGCATGCCGAACGCGGGCAAGTCGACTTTTATATCGTCGGTGTCGAATGCGAAGCCGAAGATCGCGGATTATCCGTTCACGACGCTCGCGCCCAATCTTGGCGTGGTTCGCGTCGGGCCGAGCCGCAGCTTCGTGATTGCGGATATTCCTGGTCTGATCGAAGGTGCGGCGGAAGGCGCCGGCCTCGGCCATCAGTTCCTGAGGCACCTGCAGCGCACGGGTCTGCTCTTGCACATCGTCGATCTCGCGCCGTTTGACGAAGCCGTCGATCCCGTCGCGGAAGCGAGGGCGATCGTCAACGAACTGCGCAAATACGACGAGGAGCTGTACAGCAAGCCTCGCTGGCTGGTGCTGAACAAGCTCGACATGGTTCCCGAAGAGGATCGCGAAGCGCGCGTCGCCCGCTTCCTGAAGGATTTCGAGTGGGACGGTCCCGTTTTCGAGATTTCGGCGCTGACGGGCCAAGGCTGCGAGAACCTGTGCTACGCGGTGTACGACTACATCGCCGAACATTCGGACGCGCAACGTGCAGCCGAAGCTGAGGACCTCGCCGCCGACGTGCGTTTCCGCGAGCAGCAGGCGGGCGGCGCGGGCGCGTCGGCCGAGCCGCAGGAGTAGGCGGCCGCAACCTCACGGTAACCTCGCCGTACCTTGGACGCCGGTGCACTCCCAGCATGCGCCGGCCTTACGAATCAACTTGGAGACCGCGCACAATGCGTTCCGTTATCGCAGATTCCAGGCGATTGGTCGTGAAAGTCGGATCTAGCCTCGTCACGAATGACGGACGTGGCCTCGATCATGCGGCAATCGGCCGCTGGGCCGCGCAGATTGCCGCGTTGCGCGGGCAGGGCAAGGAAGTCGTGCTCGTCAGCTCGGGCGCAATTGCAGAAGGCATGCAGCGCCTTGGCTGGACGAAGCGCCCGCGTGAGATCGACGAACTTCAGGCGGCGGCGGCCGTCGGGCAGATGGGGCTCGCACAGGTCTACGAAAGCCGTTTTGCCGAGCATTCGATCCGCACCGCGCAAATCCTGCTGACGCACGGTGACCTGGCCGACCGCGAGCGCTATCTGAATGCGCGCTCGACGCTGTTGACGCTGCTGCGTCTTGGCGTGGTGCCCATCATCAACGAGAACGACACCGTCGTCACCGACGAAATCAAGTTCGGCGATAACGACACGCTTGGCGCGCTAGTCGCGAATCTGATCGAAGGCGATGCGCTGATCATCCTCACCGACCAGCAAGGACTCTTCACCGCCGATCCGCGCAAGGACCCCGCGGCGACCCTCGTCCAGCAGGCCGACGCCGGTACGCCGGAACTCGAGGCAATGGCGGGCGGCGCGGGGTCGAGTATCGGCCGGGGCGGCATGCTGACCAAGATTCTCGCCGCCAAACGCGCGGCGCATAGCGGCGCGAACACGGTGATCGCGAGCGGCCGCGAGGCGGATGTGCTCGCGCGGCTCGCCTCGGGTGAAGCAATCGGCACCCAATTGATCGCGCGTACGGCCCGGATGGCCGCGCGCAAGCAATGGATGGCGGATCATCTGCAGGTTCGCGGGCACGTGGTGATCGACGACGGCGCCGTCGAGAAACTCACGGAAGGCGGCAAGAGCCTGCTGCCGATCGGCGTCGTCGGCGTGCAGGGCGCGTTTGCGCGCGGCGAGGTCATCGCGTGCCTGAGCGCATCGGGGCGTGAGGTCGCGCGCGGGCTGACCAACTACAGCAGCGCGGAGGCGAAGCTCATCCAGCGTCGTCCGAGCGGCGAAATCGAATCGGTATTGGGCTATATGCTGGAGCCGGAACTCATCCATCGCGACAACCTGGTGCTCGTCTAGACGCGCTCCGCGGCATCGCGCTCCTCGGAAATCAAAAGCAAAAAGCCATCCCATCGTAGCGAGGGGACGGCTTTTTGTTGCGCCAGCATCGAGGCCAACACTTTCCACACGGATGCCGCGAAGCGGCGACGTGTCAGCCGCGAATCAGCTGCCGCGAATCAGCGTGCTGTTCACGCGCTTGTACCTGATGTTGTTCAGGATCGTATCCGTGTTACCCGTGGGTATCTTGCTCGAGCAGAAGTAATCCTGATAGAGCGCCGCGTGATAGGCATTCAGGTCGCCATTTTCGATGCGCGACCAGTCGTTCTGGACCGTGCGGTCCCAGCCGTCGTGGTCCGCGTTGAGGCCCGCGTACAACTTCCACGAGTAGTCTTCGCAGCGGATGCCTTCGTAGTTCACGTTGCGCGCGCCGCTCGGACTCGTGATCACGACTGTGTAGCGAATCACGCCGTCGCTATCCACCGTCAGCGATTTCGCATCGAGCGAAAACTGTAGCGGGGTGTTTTGCGACACCGTGAAAGGCAGCAGATTGCCCGGCTGAGGCATTGCCGGGAGCGTGTCGACCTTCTTTTCAGTCCAGGTCGACGGTTTGTCGAACAGGTATTGGAAGTCGCTCTTGGGTCCGTCGGCGGAAGTGGGAGTGGAATTCTTGGTGCTCGAACAGCCGGCCAGCACGATGCCCGCGGCGACGCACGCCACGGCGAAAGCAGATACTTTCAATATGATTTCCTCGAAACGCCGGCGCAGCGTGTCGCACGCCGCACCGGCAGATGCGGCATGGACAGCCGCGCAGCGTCAGTCGCGCAGCCCCGGTGCCTGAACGACCGGGTCTTCCGTCGACGAACAGTCCGACCCGATTGTCGCACGCAGCGTGGTCTCGACCGCAATTGTCGTTGTGACGGTCGTCACCGACGCGGCGGAACCCAGCGATGCGCCCGGCGGTGTATTCACCGACGACGCCATCCGCGGATAGCGCTGCCCGTGATGATGTCCACCGGGCCGTTCCGTACGCGGCGCGGGGCGCCGCAGGAAGCGGGACAATTCCGTTAACGCCAGCTGATACACATCCCGCTTGAACTCGATCACACAGTCGAGCGGCACCCAGTACTCGTTCCAGCGCCAGGCATCGAACTCGGGGTGATCGGTCGCGCGCAAACAGATGTCGCAATCGCGTCCGACCATCCGGAGAAGGAACCAGATCTGCTTCTGGCCGCGGTAATGACCGCGCACCTCACGCTTGATGAACTTGTCAGGCACCTCATAACGCAACCAGTCGCGCGTACGACCGATGACCTTGACGTGCTCCGGAAGCAAGCCGGTTTCTTCGTGCAACTCCCTAAACATCGCTTGCACGGGGGTTTCACCGTATTTGATGCCCCCTTGCGGAAACTGCCAGGAATGTTCACGTAGCCGCTTGCCCCAAAACACCTCGTTGTGAGCGTTCAAGAGGATGATGCCGACGTTCGGGCGAAAGCCTTCACGATCCAGCATACAACCACCTTCGAATCCTTTAAAATTGCTTTGATTATAAACAGATAACGGGTCTAACGCACCGCTTCGCACCAGATTGGCGCGATTGCCCGTAACCAGCCGTTTCAGCCGCCGCGAGCGCGGTTTAGCCTGCGCGGCAGGCGAAATGCCCGCGCATGCGACAATCGCTTTTCGGCCTGCGGCGCGCGCATTGCGGCATGCGCCGGACGTAACGGCTCACGAACCCATCGTCTTACCTTTTCGGGCGGCCCCATTGGTCCGCCGCTTTTGGAAAATCTGAATGAAAGCCTCCCGTTTCTTTATTGGCACCCTGAAGGAAGCGCCCGCCGACGCGGAAATCGTCAGTCACAAGCTCATGGTTCGTGCCGGCATGATCCGGCGCGTGGCTGGCGGCATCTACAACTATCTGCCAATTGGCCTGCGTTCGATCCGCAAGGTGGAAGCGATCGTGCGCGAGGAAATGAACCGGGCAGGCGCGATCGAACTGCTGATGCCGGCTGTGCAGCCGGCGGAGCTGTGGCAGGAATCGGGCCGGTGGGAAAAGTATGGTCCCGAACTGCTGCGCTTCAAGGATCGCAAGCAGACCGACTTCGTGATCGGGCCGACGCACGAAGAAGTCGTGACGGACATCGCGCGCAACCAGATCAAGAGCTATCGTCAGCTGCCCGTGAACTTCTATCAGGTGCAGACGAAGTTCCGCGACGAAATCCGTCCGCGTTTCGGCGTGATGCGTGGCCGCGAGTTCATCATGAAGGACGCGTATTCGTTCGATAAGGACATGGACGGCCTGCGCGAGTCGTATCGCAAGATGTACGAAGCATACGTGCGCATTTTCACGCGCCTTGGTCTCGACTTCCGCGCGGTCGCGGCGGACAACGGCTCGATCGGCGGCAGCGGCTCGCACGAATTCCACGTGATCGCCGACACGGGCGAGGACGACATCGCGTATTGCCCCACTTCGGATTTCGCGTCGAACGTCGAAGCGGCCGAAGCGCTGCCGCTGATCGCCGAACGCGCCGCGCCGAAGGAAGAGCTCAAGAAGACGCCGACGCCGGGCAAGGCGAAGTGCGAAGCCGTCGCCGAGTACCTGAACATCCCGCTTGAAAAGACGATCAAGTCGATCATCCTGGCCACGGAAAACGAAGGCGCCGAGCCGACCATCTGGCTGTTGATGCTGCGCGGCGACCACGATCTGAACGAGATCAAGGTCAACAAGCTGCCGGGTCTGGCCGAATTCCGCATGGCGACTGAAGCCGAAATCGTCGAGTGGTTCGGCACGCCGCCGGGCTACCTCGGGCCGATCAACACGAAGAAGCCGGTCAAGGTGATCGCGGACCGCACGGTCGCGAACATGAGCGACTTCGTGGTCGGCACGAACGAAGTCGATTTCCACACGACGGGCGTCAACTGGGGCCGCGATCTGCCCGAACCCGTCGTCGCGGACATCCGCAATGTGAAGAAGGGCGATCCGTCGCCGGACGGCAAGGGCGTGATCGACATCTGCCGCGGCATCGAAGTCGGCCACGTGTTCCAGCTCGGCACGAAGTATTCGGAAGCGATGAACGCGACCTTCCTCGACGAAAACGGCAAGCCGCAGCCGATGCAGATGGGCTGCTACGGCATCGGCGTCACGCGTATTCTCGGCGCCGCGATCGAGCAGAACTTCGACGAGAAGGGCATCATCTGGCCGGAATCGATTGCGCCGTTCGAAGTCGTGCTGTGCCCAATGGGCTACGACCGCAGCGAGGCCGTGCGCGAGCAGGCCGACAAGCTGCACGACGAACTGACGGCTGCGGGCATCGACGTGATCCTCGACGACCGCGGCGAGCGCCCGGGCGTGATGTTCGCGGATTGGGAGCTGATCGGCGTGCCGCATCGTCTGGTGATCGGCGATCGCGGCCTGAAGGACGGCAAGATCGAGTACCAGGGCCGCCGCGACACGGAAGCGTCGCTGCTACCCGTCGAAGGCGCAGCGCAGGCCGTTATCGACAAGGTCAAAGCGGCGCTCGCGCGCTGACAGGGGGGACGGTGGAGTACAACTTTTTGTCCGCAACCGTCCTGCTCATTCTCATCACTGATCCACTCGGCAACATCCCGCTCTTCATCAACTGCCTGCGGGGTGTTGCGCCTCACCGGCGCATTCGCGTGATTCTGCGCGAAGTCGCCATCGCGTTCGTGATCCTGCTGGTCTTCATGCTCGTCGGCGACCGCTTTCTGCGGATGATGAGCCTGACGGATCTGTCGTTGCGCATCGGCGGCGGGATCGTGCTGTTCCTGATCGCACTGCGGATGATCTTCCCGCATCCCGACGGCCCGTTCGGCGCCGACACGCGCGCCGCGGAGCCGATGATCGTGCCGCTCGCGATTCCCGCGCTCGCCGGCCCGTCGGCACTGGCGACGGTGATGCTGCTGACGTCGCAGGCGCCGAACAAGATGGCCGAATGGGTGGCCGCGCTGACGGTGACGATGATCGTCTGTGCCGTCGTGCTGGTGATGGCCGAGCGCATCCAGCAGTGGCTCGGCGAACGCACGGTGACGGCGTTCGAGCGGCTGATGGGGCTCGTGCTGGTCGCGATTTCAGTCGAGATGATGCTGGGCGGGATTCGCACTTTCGTGCATCAACTCGAGCACTAGCGAAGGCGGCAGCAAAAGAAAAAAGCGACCCGAGGGTCGCTTTTTTTCGATCGGGGCTAGCGAGCCCGAAGCGTCAGGCGCCTTCCGTCAAAGCGCGGATCGTCGGCAGATTGCGCCAGTAGCCTTTCGCGTCCATCCCGCAACCGAACACATAGCGGTCCGGCACTTCGAAGCCGCAGAAGTCGGGATGCAGCGGCTTCGCCTTCTGCAGGATCTTCTCGCACAGCACGGCACTCATGAAGCGCTTGGCGCCCATCGCCATGATGCGGTCGCGGATCGCGGCCATCGTTTCGCCTTCGTCGAGGATGTCGTCGAGCACCAGCACGACGCGGTCCTTCACCGACTCGGCCGGCGCGACGCGCCATTGCATCTCGGCGCTGCCCTTGATCGCGTTGCGATAGCGGGTGAGGTGGATATAGTCGAACTCGAGCGGGAAATCGAGGTGCGGCAGTAGCATGCCCGTGAACACCGCCGCACCGCCCATTACCGACAGCACGAGCGGAAAGTCTTCGGCCATTTCGGCGCGAATCGCGTCGGCCATGCGGCTGATGGAGGCGTTGACGTCGCTGGCCGAAACGATTTCTTCGGAGTGACTGAAAATGTGGAGAGCTTCTTCGCGATTCATGACGTCTGGCGGGCGGTAACTGTATACATAGTGTGAAAGACAACGACCCGGCGCGCTACAGCATATACCCGCGCCTTGATCCGGCATACGCGCCGGGTCGCGTTGGCCGCAGCGCACCTGCATTCAGGCGCGCACGAGGCAGCCGAAAAAATCAGCGCATGCCGCCGGGCAGCATGCCTTTCATGCCGCGCATCATCTTTTGCAGATTGCCGCCCTTGAGCTTCTTCATCATCGTGCGCATCTGGTCGTACTGGTTCAGCAGGCGATTGACTTCCTGCACCTGCACGCCCGCGCCCGCCGCGATGCGGCGCTTGCGCGTCGCCTTGATCAGATCGGGCTTGGCGCGTTCCTGCGCCGTCATCGAATTGATGATGCCTTCCATGCGGCGCATCTGCTTTTCGGCCTGGCCCATGTCGGCGTTCGACGCAGCCTGCTGGAACTGGGCGGGCAGCTTGTCCATCAGCGACGACAAACCGCCCATCTTCTTCATCTGCGAAAGCTGCGCGCGGAAATCGTTCAGGTCGAAATCGCCGCCTTTCTTGACCTTGTCGGCGAGCTTCTGCGCGGCCTGCACGTCGACGCCGCGCTGCGCTTCCTCGACGAGCGCAAGAATGTCGCCCATGCCGAGAATCCGGTTCGCCATGCGATCCGGGTAGAAGATTTCGAGGCCGTCGAGCTTTTCCGCGACACCGACGAACTTGATCGGCTTGCCCGTCACGTGACGCACGGACAGCGCCGCGCCGCCGCGCGAATCGCCGTCGAGCTTGGTCAGCACGACGCCCGTGAGGGAGAGCGCGTCGTTGAACGCCTTCGCGGTGTTCACGGCGTCCTGGCCGAGCATCGCGTCGACGACGAAGAGCGTCTCCGCCGGGTTCAGTTCCTTATGCAGCGCGGTGATCTCGTTCATCATCGCTTCGTCGATGCCGAGACGGCCAGCCGTGTCGACGAGCAGCACGTCGTGATAGTGGCGCTTGGCCCAATCCACAGCGGCGCGCGCGATGTCGACGGGCTTCTGGTCCGGCTGCGAAGGGAAGAAATCGGCGCCGACCTGTTCAGTCACCGTCTTCAGCTGTGCGATAGCGGCGGGGCGATACACGTCGCACGACACCGTCAGCACTTTCTTCTTGTACTTCTCGCGCAGCAGTTTGGCGAGCTTGCCGACCGTGGTCGTTTTACCCGCGCCTTGCAGGCCGGCCATCAGGATGACTGCGGGCGGCGTGACAGCGAGATTCAGTTCGACGGCCTTGCCTTCGTAGTCGCCGCCGATCACGGCCGTCAGCTCGCGCTGCACGACGCCGACGAGCGCCTGACCCGGCGAAAGACTTGCGATCACTTCCTCGCCGAGCGCCTTTTCCTTCACCTTCGCGATGAAGTCGCGCACGACGGGCAGCGCCACGTCCGCTTCGAGGAGCGCGAGGCGCACTTCGCGCAGCATCTCCTGGGTGTTCGCCTCGGTGAGCCGGGCTTCGCCGCGCAGCGTCTTGACGACGCGCGCCATCCGTTGAGTGAGGTTGTCGAGCATGGGGAGCGATGAGCAGTGCGGCCCGTTCCGTTGCCGCGAAAGCGGCTGACGTTGCACACGTCATGGAGGAAGGGCCTAGTGTAAACTTCCAATATGGATATTGTACTGTATGCCCTCACTGCGCTCCTGTACGGCGGACTTGCCGTGGCGGGCTGGCGCGCGCACCGGCAGACGGCCGCACAGCCGATGCTCGAAAGCGTGTCGCCGCTTTCCCCCGCTGCGCCGCTTCCCGCGGGCGGGCGAGGGTTCGCGGGCGCATCGGCCGGCATGCCGATGCCAACGCGCGTCGTGCTGCTCATCGCCCTGCTGGCGCATGGCGTGCTGCTGCACACCACCATCTTTCCGCACGATGCAATGGTGTTCGGCTTCGCGTACGCGTTGTCGGCAATGTTCTGGCTCGGCGCGGGCATCTACTGGATCGAGAGCTTCTTTTTTCCGCTCGACGGGCTGCGTCTGCTGGTGCTGCCCCTCGCGTGCATCGCGTCGCTGCTGCCGCTCGTGTTCAACGGCGTGCATGTGCTGTCGTACGCCGCCGATCCACTGTTCAAGCTGCATTTCCTGATCGCGAACGTCGCGTATGGGCTGTTCGTGATCGCGGCGCTGCATGCCGTGCTGATGCTGCTCGTCGAGCGGCGCCTGCACGCCATGCGCCGCGGTTCGCTCGCGCGTCAGAGCGCGGCGTCCGGCAACGGCTGGCTGTCGAGCTGGCTCGACACGCTGCCGCCGCTGCTCACGCTCGAAAAGCTGCTGTTCCGCCTGATCGGCGCGGGTTTCGTGCTGCTCACGCTGACGCTGGTGTCGGGCATCCTGTTCAACGAGCAACTGCTCGACCGCCCGCTGCAGCTCGATCACAAGACCGTGTTCGCGCTGCTCTCGTGGGTCATGTTCGGCGCGCTCCTGACGGCGCGCAAGGTGTCCGGCTGGCGAGGCCGCGCGGCATTGCGCTGGGTGCTCGCGTCGTTCGTGGCGCTGCTGCTCGCGTATGTCGGCAGCCGTTTTGTGTTCGAGGTGCTGTTGCACCGTCCTGTGGTCTAGTGTCATGCGACAAATTTTTCTGCTGATCTTGCTGTTCATCGTCGGCCAATGGCTGGTGAAGGCGCTGCGCCGCGCCGAGGCATCGCGCACGTCGGCGCGCACTGGCGCGGGCGCTCAAGCCGGCGACAGCGCGCGTGCCAACGGCAACGCGAGCGCGAAGGCGCCCGGCCAGCTCGCCGAGCCGATGATCCGCTGCGTCGAGTGCGGCGTGCACGCGCCGAAGAGCGAGTCCGTGCTCGTCGCGGGGCAGACGTTCTGCTCGCACGATCACGCGCAGCGCCACGCCGCCCGCCCGACGGGCCGCGACGCGCGATGACGGCTCACGCCCCCGCGCGCTTCACCGTCGATGCAAACGGCTGGGTCAACGAAGCGCGCAAGCTGCCTTCGCCAAATTTCGAGGTGCGTCCCAATGGCGCACGTCCGACCCTGATCGTCGTGCACAACATCAGCCTGCCGCCGAACGAATTCGGCGGGCCGGGCATCACGGATCTGTTCCTCAACCGCCTCGATTGCGACGCGCATCCATACTACGACGCGCATCTGCGCGGCGTGCGCGTGTCGGCCCATTTCGTGATCCGCCGCGACGGCGCGCTCGAGCAATACGTGTCATGCGACGAGCGCGCGTGGCACGCGGGCGCATCCAGCTTCTTCGGCCGCGAGCGCTGCAACGATTTCTCGATCGGCGTCGAGCTCGAAGGCAGCGACGCGTCGCCGTTCGAAGCCGCGCAGTATGAAACGCTCGCGCCGCTCGTGCAGGCGCTCGCGGGCCATTACGCAATCGATTCGGTCGCGGGCCATGCGGACATCGCGCCCGGCCGCAAGACCGATCCCGGTCCGCATTTCGACTGGCCGCGATTCCAGCGCGACAGCGCGCTCGCAGATCAGTACTTCCCCTATCTGCATCCTTCGTCGCGCGCGCCGATAACGTCGTAGGCGCGTGAATTTTTCTGCGCGGTAACCCACAGACAGCGCAACGGCGCTGTGATCCCCCGTCATTTCGCTGACAGCTTTTCCGACGCGGTCATCGCAAAAGTCAAGGCCATCGGGCCAAATAAAAGAATTTGCGATGACGGTTCAGTACACTATACTTCGTGCCGTTAATCAGTTTTTGCACAAGATGTAGTGTTTGTCAGGCGGCGCCCCGCTCCATGAGCATGGCGCCGTCAGCATTACCGGCACTGAAAAACCTGATGCGGCGCAAGCGGTTATGAAAACCGGGGCGCCGGCAAATTCGAAGAAAAGGCGCAGCCAAGTGATCGCGACACACACAACGTTGACGTTCGTCCCGACGGATCTGTCGCATCCGGCCTGTCTCACTCACGGTTCCCGCTGGTTCTTTTCTTCTTCCGAATCGCATGCGTCCGGGGTGGCGCTGCGTTTGTACTAATCCGCGGTAACTCCGCACTATCACAAGACCAGGAGCTTTGCACATGCAAACCACCGACAACGTGACCACCCGGTTCGAGGGCGCACCCATTGGCCGCCCAGTCGAAGCACAGGGCGCTCAGACGCTCGCGCCGCAGACGGGCTACGCCGACTACAAGGTGATCCGTCGCAACGGCAGCGTGGTGTCGTTCGAGCCGTCGAAAATCGCCATCGCGGTCACGAAGGCGTTTCTGGCCGTGAACGGCGGTCAGGGCGCGGCGTCGGCGCGGGTTCGCGAACTGGTCGAGCAACTCACGCAGAACGTTGTGCGCGCGCTGGTGCGCAGCCGTCCGAACGGCGGCACGTTCCATATCGAAGACATTCAGGATCAGGTCGAACTCGCGCTGATGCGCACGGGCGAGCACAACGTCGCGCGCGCCTACGTGCTGTATCGCGAGAAGCGCAGTCAGGAGCGCAGCCACGAGCCGGAAGCAGCGGCCGGCACGCCGGGTCTGAATGTAACGGACAACGGCGTCACGCGTCCGCTCGACATGGCGGCGCTGCGCGGCATCATCGAATCGGCCTGCGCGAATCTGGGCGATGCCGTGAACGCGGAGCCGATCGTCGCGGAGACGGTGAAGAACCTGTATGACGGCGTGCCGATGAGCCAGGTCTACGACTCGGCAATTCTGGCTGCGCGCACGATGATCGAAAAGGACCCGGCGTATAGCCAGGTCACGTCGCGCATCCTGCTGCACACGATCCGCCGCGAGATCCTCGAAGAAGAAGTCACGCAAGCGGAAATGGGCGAGCGCTATGCCGAGTACTTCCCGCAGTTCATCAAGCGCGGCGTGAATGCCGAGCTGCTCGACGACAAACTCCTGCAGTTCGACCTGAAGCGCCTCGGCGCCGCGCTCGACGCGAACCGCGACCTGCAGTTCGGCTACCTCGGCCTGCAGACGCTGTATGACCGCTACTTCCTGCACGTCGACGGCACGCGCATCGAAATGCCGCAGGCATTCTTTATGCGTGTCGCGATGGGCCTCGCGCTGAACGAGATCGACCGCGAAGCGCGCGCGATCGAGTTCTACAACGTGCTGTCGTCGTTCGACTTCATGTCGTCCACGCCGACGCTGTTCAACTCGGGCACGCGACGCTCGCAACTGTCGTCGTGCTACCTGACCACCGTCGACGACGACCTCGACGGCATCTACGAAGCGCTGAAGGAAAACGCGCTGCTGTCGAAGTTCGCGGGCGGTCTGGGCAACGACTGGACGCGCGTGCGTGCGCTCGGCTCGCACATCAAGGGCACCAACGGCAAGTCGCAGGGTGTCGTGCCGTTCCTGAAGGTCGTCAACGACACGGCCGTCGCCGTGAACCAGGGCGGCAAGCGCAAGGGCGCGGTGTGCGCGTACCTGGAATCGTGGCACCTCGACATCGAAGAATTCCTCGAGCTGCGCAAGAACACGGGCGACGACCGTCGCCGCACGCACGACATGAACACGGCGAACTGGATTCCCGACCTGTTCATGAAGCGCGTCGTCGAAGGCGGCGACTGGACGCTGTTCTCGCCGTCCACTTGCCCGGACCTGCACGACCTGTTCGGCGCCGAGTTCGAGAAGGCCTACACGGCTTACGAAGAGAAAGCCGCGCGCGGCGAGATCAAGCTGTTCAAGAAGATTCCCGCGGCGCAGCTGTGGCGCAAGATGCTGGGCATGCTGTTCGAAACGGGCCATCCGTGGATCACGTTCAAGGACCCGTGCAATGTGCGCTCGCCGCAACAGCACGTCGGCGTCGTCCACTCGTCGAACCTGTGCACGGAAATCACGCTGAACACGAGTGACACCGAAATCGCCGTCTGCAACCTCGGCTCGGTGAACCTCGTCGCGCACCTGAAGGAGCAGGCCGACGGCACGCTCGCGCTCGACCACGACAAGCTCAAGCGCACCATCAGCGTCGCGATGCGCATGCTCGACAACGTGATCGACATCAACTACTACGCGGTCGCCAAGGCGCGTAACTCGAACCTGAAGCACCGCCCCGTCGGCATGGGCATCATGGGCTTCCAGGATTGCCTGCACGTGCTGCGCACGCCGTATGCATCGCAGGAAGCCGTCGAGTTCGCCGACCGTTCGATGGAAGCCGTCTGCTACTACGCATACTGGGCGTCGACGGAACTGGCGGAAGAGCGCGGCCGTTACGCGACGTACCGCGGCTCGCTGTGGGATCGCGGCATCCTCCCGCAGGACACGCTGAAGCTGCTGGAAGAAGCACGCGGCGGCTATATCGAAGTGGATTCGAGCGAGTCGATGGACTGGGCGTCGCTGCGCTCGCGCATCGCCACGCATGGCATGCGCAACTCGAACTGCGTCGCAATCGCACCGACGGCGACGATCTCGAACATCATCGGCGTGTCTGCATGTATCGAGCCGACGTTCCAGAACCTGTATGTGAAGTCGAACCTGTCGGGCGAATTCACGGTGGTCAACGACTACCTCGTGCGTGACCTGAAGGCGCGCGGCCTGTGGGACGAAGTGATGGTCGCGGACCTGAAGTACTTCGACGGCTCGCTGTCGCGCATCGATCGCGTGCCGGCCGACCTGCGCGCAATCTACGCGACCGCGTTCGAAGTCGACGCAACGTGGCTGGTCGAAGCGGCGTCGCGCCGTCAGAAGTGGATCGACCAGGCGCAGTCGCTGAACATCTACATGGCAGGCGCGTCAGGCAAGAAGCTCGACGAGGTCTACAAGCTCGCGTGGCTGCGCGGCCTCAAGACGACGTACTACCTGCGCACGATGGCGGCGACGCACGTGGAGAAGTCGACGGTCGCGCACGGCGCGCTGAACGCAGTGCCGTCGGGTGACGGCGGCGCGGGCGGCGCAGCGGGTGGCTTCGGTGTCGGCGGCGGTGTCGGTTCGTCGGGCGTGACGGGTGGCTTCCAGGCATCGGCAGCATCGGCTGCGGCAACCGCGGTGCCCGCTGCAGTCGAAGCGGCGCCCGAGGCGGATGGTCCCGTCTGCATGATGCGTCCGGGCGACCCTGGCTTCGAAGAGTGCGAAGCCTGCCAGTAAGCGCAGCGCAGCAGTCAGCAGCAAATGGCAGTACAGCCGCCGGCGCTCGCCGGCGGCAGACAGCAGGAGAAGAGCGGCGCACGCAGCACGCGCTGCTCGTCGTGAAGCGAAGTCTGTGTGGCGCTGGCGGCATGCGTCGCGAGCAAAGCAGTCGCGATGCACAAGCGGGTGAAGCGTGAACGCGAGCGGCGCGCATTCGCCGATGCTCCAGCAACCGCAACGGGCGAATCACCGCGCAGCGGCCAGCATGTCCAGCATGTCAGTCAGTCGAAGCGGCGAGGAACATCACGTGCTACACATCGACGCAAAGCTGTGCGACGCAAAGGCTGCGAGAAAACCCTGAACGCGGCACGCAGCACGCAGCACGAAGAAGGTCGAGTGGAAGCGCACCGAACAGACACGTTGCATCGCGCGCTTCATCTGCTTCGCAAGAGACTCGCAACACGAACGAAGCCGCATCGTTTCGAAGCCGAACTAAAGCACACGCATCACTGCAGCAACGCTCTTTCGATCGTGCATCGCGCTTCATCGACACACGTTTCGATCGACTCGCAACGCGTGACCTTCACACACTGATGAACAAAGTGTTGTATCGAGGTCGCAACGCGAATCGAAAACAGGATTTTTCATGAGCGGACCCTTTTAACGCTCGTGAAAAGATGGTACAAACCGATCTAAATTGATGGTGACATTTATGCTCAACTGGGATGACGAGATCACTGCCGTAACTCCCTCGAGTGCTTCGCAACAAAACGTGTTGCGCAACGCTGCGGGAACGGCTGTCGGTTCGCAAGTCGAAACGCGTTCCGCTCATCAAGCTCCCTCGGCTCAACAAGTCTTCGCGAACGACATCGCAGTCGCGCCGCCGGTCCAGGCAGCAGTCGCTTCCGAAGCACGCGTGAATGTCGCCGACAAGCGCATCATCAACGGCCAGACTGACGTCAATCAGCTGGTGCCGTTCAAGTACAAGTGGGCGTGGGAGAAGTATCTGTCCGGCTGCGCGAACCACTGGATGCCGCAGGAAATCAACATGTCCCGCGACATCGCGCTCTGGAAAGACCCGAACGGGCTGACGGAGGACGAGCGCCGCATCGTCAAGCGCAACCTCGGTTTCTTCGTGACGGCCGACTCCCTCGCCGCCAATAACATCGTGCTGGGCACCTACCGCCACATCACGGCGCCCGAATGCCGCCAGTTCCTGCTGCGCCAGGCGTTCGAAGAGGCGATCCACACGCACGCTTACCAATACATCGTCGAGTCGCTCGGTCTCGACGAGGGCGAAATCTTCAACGCGTATCACGAAGTCTCGTCGATCCGCGACAAAGACGAATTCCTGATTCCGTTCATCCACACGCTGACGGACCCGGCCTTCAAGACGGGTACGCTCGAAGCCGACCAGAAACTGCTCAAGTCGCTGATCGTGTTCGCGTGCGTGATGGAAGGCCTGTTCTTCTACGTCGGCTTCACGCAGATTCTGGCGCTCGGCCGTCAGAACAAGATGACGGGCGCAGCGGAACAGTACCAGTACATCCTGCGCGACGAGTCGATGCACTGCAATTTCGGCATCGACCTGATCAACCAGATCAAACTCGAAAACCCGCATCTCTGGACGCCGGAGTTCCGTGCCGAGATCCGCGAGATCTTCAAGCACGCTGTCGACCTCGAATATCGCTACGCTGAAGACACGATGCCGCGCGGGGTGCTCGGCCTCAACGCGTCGATGTTCAAGAGCTATCTGCGCTTCATCTGCAACCGCCGTTGCCAGCAGATCGGTATCGATCCGCTGTTCCCGAACGAGGAAAACCCGTTCCCGTGGATGAGCGAGATGATCGACCTGAAGAAGGAGCGCAACTTCTTCGAGACTCGGGTTATCGAATATCAGACCGGTGGCGCGCTGTCCTGGGAATAACCCAACGCGTCGCGTATATATTTGATGGGGTTGCCGCTGGCCGTGCCGCGGCAAGTTTGGTGAGGAGCATGATCGCCTGATGCAGAGCGTGCCCGGTGCGCCGCGCGTTGTCGCGGCCCAAAAAGATCACAGGCACTTTGCGAACCCTTCAGTGGGATGGGCAAACTTCCCCCCGGAAAAAGCCGTTCGTCATAAAACGGGCGGCTCGATCAAACGATTGGCGGCGTCGCTATCCGGCGCCGACTGGACTTGGCGCGCTGTGCCCGATGGCACGGCGCGCCTTACCGTATTCATTAGCGTAAGCGCGCAGCAGCTGCGTACGCCGATGAATAGCCCGCTTCGCAGTGGCCGCCGTGAGAAGCGTCTGCGGGAAGCGGGTTTTGACGAAGGGTGTAGTTTGAACTGACTCTCATCTGAAAACCTGAAGGAGAAAATGATGGCACTCGCCAAGAAGAAACCGGCAGCGAAGAAGGCTGCAGCCAAGAAGGTCGTCGCTAAGAAGGCAGCTCCCGCGAAGAAGGCAGCACCGGCGAAGAAGGCCGCTGTGAAGAAGGTCGCAGCGAAGAAGGTCGCCGTGAAGAAGGTTGCTGCGAAGAAGGCAGCACCGGCGAAGAAGGCCGCTGTGAAGAAGGTCGCAGCGAAGAAGGTCGCAGCGAAGAAGGTTGCAGCGAAGAAAGTCGCCGTGAAGAAGGTTGCTGCCAAGAAGGCAGCACCGGCGAAGAAGGCCGCTGTGAAGAAGGTCGCAGCGAAGAAGGTTGCTGCGAAGAAGGCACCGGCGAAGAAGGCTGCTGCCAAGAAGGCCGCTGCCAAGGCGCCTGCGAAAAAGGCTGCTGCCAAAAAGGCTGCGCCTGCGAAAAAGGCTGCCGCGAAGAAGGCCGCTGCTGCGCCTGCGAAGAAGGCTGCTCCTGCGAAGAAGGCTGTTGCGAAGAAGGCAGCACCTGCTCCGGCTGCGCCCGCTGCTTCGACGGCGCCGGCTGCTACGGTAAAGACGGCGCTGAATCCGGCTGCAGCATGGCCGTTCCCGACGGGCAGCCGTCCGTAAGAGCTGAAGTCGTAACGGACGTGCTTTGCATGCGTCCGGCGATTGAGTAGCGCTACTCAATCTCAGTCGATCCTGCCGCCGGGAAACTGGCGGCAGGATTTTTTTCGCCTTTGCGACGAGTGCGTGGCAGAAGCTCAGTGCCGCCTTTACACTCAGGCGAAAAAAACGCATGCACAGGGGAGCGCATGCGTGTGAGGTTGCCGTCACGGCGCTTGCGCACCGCCGGCAGGGAAAAGGTCGGCTTAGTGTGTCACGCGCGTCACGCCGCCGCTCGATAGCAGACGCACGCGTTCGCCGGCGCGAAAAATCTCGCCCGTCGCGCTTTGCGTGATGGCGCGCATGTCGCCGTTGTCCAGACGCACGGTGATCTCGACGCCGTCGCGTATCGCCGAGCTGTTTTCGATCGTGTTGCCAGCGACGGCGCCCGCGAGGCCGCCGACGATGCCCGTCACGATCGAGCCGCGTCCGCCGCCGATCGCGCTACCCGCGACGGCACCCAACGCGCCGCCGCCTATTGCGCCAAGGCGCTCGGCTGGCCGTTGTTCGAACTGATCTTGACGGCACGCACGCTGTCGACCGTGCCCATGCGCACCGTCTCTTCGCGTTGCGCCTGCGACGCCGTGTAGACGTCGGCGGAACTGCTGTTGTACGCACAGCCCGACATGGCGAGCGAACCTGCAAGCACCGCGCCTAACACCACGCGGACCACAGTACGACTTGTTGTTCTCATTCCCTTGACTCCAGACGAGGCCCGTTTCGAGCCCCTTAAACCCGAGCGGTCAGGCGCGGCGTATGCGGCAAGACGCCTCTACGAAGTTAAGCACCCTGCGGCAGTTCGTAACCGAATGCCTGCTTGAACCGTTCGTTGATCTCCGCGCGTGAAGGCGCATAGTTCTGCGGCCCTTGATGTTCGATCTTCAGCGCGCCCATCAGGCTCGCGAGGCGGCCGGTGGTCGACCAGCCGAGACCTTGATCGATGCCGTAGAGCAAGCCGCCCCGGAACGCGTCGCCGCAACCCGTGGGGTCCAGCACCTGCTTCGCCTTGACGGCCGGAATCTCTTCAATGCCGCCGGCATGGTGAATCTGCGCGCCATGTTCGCCGCGCGTGACGATCAGCGCATCGACGCGGCTCGCGATCTCTTCGATCGACCAGCCGGTCTTGTTGCTCACCAGCGCGGCTTCGTAATCATTGACTGCCACGTAGGTGGCAAGTTCAATCATGCGACGCAGCGACTCACCGTCGAAGAGCGGCAGCCCTTGGCCTGGATCGAAGATGAAGGGAATGCCCGCGGCGGCGAACTGTTCGGAGTGCTGGATCATGCCATCGAAACCGTCCGGCGCGACGATGCCCAGTTTCATGCCTGGCTGGTCGGCGCGGTTCAGATGAGACTGCATCATCGCGCCCGGGTGGAACGCGGTGATCTGATTGTTTTCGAGATCGGTCGTGATCATCGCCTGAGCCGAATACGTGTCGGGCAGCACGCGCACGTGCTCTTTCGACAGTCCGAGCGTGTCGAGGCGTTCGATGTACAACTGCGCATCGACGGCGCCGAGCGTCGCCATGATGCGCGCGTCGCCGCCGAGCAGATGCAGCGCATAGGCGATATTGCCCGCACAGCCGCCGAACTCGCGACGCATCGTCGGCACGAGGAAGCTGACATTCAGGATGTGGACCTGTTCCGGCAGGATGTGCTCCCGGAAGCGCCCTTCGAAAGTCATGATGTTGTCGTAGGCGAGCGAGCCGCAAATCAGCGTAGCCAAGGCGAGCGTTCCTATAAGTGTCGGTCGGAGGAAAAAGGGCGCGGCGATGTGACAGCGCCGCGCCCGGTTCGAAACGGGTGCGGCGCTGGATCGACGCAGGCGTGGAGCTTACTTCAGTGCGGCGAGCGCTGCGTCGTAGTTCGGCTCGTTTTTGATTTCGCTGACCAGTTCCGCGTGCACGACCTTGTCGTTTTCGTCGATGACGACGACGGCGCGTGCCGTCAGACCCGTCAGCGGACCGCTCGTCACGTCGACGCCGTAAGCCTGCGCGAATTCGTGGCCGCGGAACGTCGATGCCGTGACGACGTTTTCGATGCCTTCCGTCGTGCAGAAGCGCGAGGCCGCGAACGGCAGATCGCCCGATATGACGATCACGGCCGTGTTGTTCAGCTTCGCCGCCGCTTCGTTGAACTTGCGCGTCGAGGTGGCGCACGTCGGCGTGTCGAGGCTCGGCACGATGTTCAGCACCTTGCGCTTGCCCGCGAAGTCCGCGAGCGTCAGCGGCTTCAGATCCTTGCCGACGAGCGAGAAGGCGGGCGCCTGGTTGCCCACGGCCGGAAACGTGCCAGCGACTTCGATCGGGTTGCCACCCAGCGTGACTTGACTCATGTTGTGCTCCGAAGATTCGTCAGGGATTGACGGGATGCGCGCCCGGTTCATGCCGGATGCGCGGGTAACCGGCTCGCGCGGCAGCGCCACGCGTCACGGATAAAAGATCTGCACGCGGAAATTCGAGGCGACGGCGTCGCCGGTGTCGAGGCGCACGATCATCGTCTGCGTCGTGCGGGCGGGCAGCCCCGCCGCGATCGGCGTGCCGGGTTTCACATAGTCTTGCGGCCACAGCACGCGCCGCACGGCGATGTTGTTGTTCTCGTCGAGCAGCGTCAGTTCGACGGCGGGATAGGCGAGGGCAATATCGAAACGGTTGCGCAGCGGCATCTTCAGTTCGAGCCGGTGCGGGCCGTCGATCTGCCGCAGATCGGACGGTTCGACCAGCAGGCCGTCGATATCGCGCGGCGGCTCGATCTTGCAGCCCAGATGCGAGCAGGCCTTGACGAACAGCGGCTGCGAGTCGGGCCACGCGACCATCACCGTTTCGCGCTGCCACCACGCGAGCTGCACAAGCAGGAGGAAGCCGAGCAGACCCGCCGCAACGCCGCCTAGAACGTGCCACACCAGGCGGCTCGGCTCCGAGGCGCGCGGTTCGCGCTTCACGGCGAACGCGTCGTCGCCGCCGCCGGGCGTGGCCGCAAACGGACCTGAAAACGGCGCGCCGTAGGGCTCGCCGGCGCGCTCGTTGTACGGCTCGCCGTAAGTGCCGCGTCCGGCTGCGCCGAAGCGCGGCTCGAGATCCGGCTCGCCCGACGGCGTGCCGAAGTACGGCTCGCGTTCGCGTTCGTGCGCGGGCGGCGCAGGGCGTTCCGCGGACGGTGTGACGGTACGGTCTTCGTCCTCGAGCGCCGATGGGTCAGCCGTACTGCCCAGCGATTCATCCAGCGCATCGGGGTCGCGCTTTGGTTCGCGTTCCGGATCGTGTCGGGACTCGCTCGCGGCCGGCGCGCTCGCGGCTCCCGCCTCGCGCCGATCACGCGGCGGCAAGTCGTTCAGTTCCTGCGCGAGCGTGCTGCCGTGCGTCGTGTCGAACGTAGGTTCTGTCTTCGCATCCGGTTGCACACCGGCGGGCTGCGCGAACTTCGCCGTCGCCGTCGTATCGATGGCCGGTTCCGGATGCACGTTGGCCGACGCTTCCGCCATCCGCTCGCTGACCGTTTCGCCGTGCTGCGCGGCCTGTTTGCGCGCGACGGCCCTTTCCTCGTCGAGCGACGTCGATTCCGTCAGTTCGAGCGTCAGCGGCGGCTGCGCGGAGCGCGGGATCGTGACGGGGTTGTACGGAATGGACGAAGCGTTGTGGCGGATGCTTCCGTCGATCGACGCGTCGGGCGCGGGTGCCCACGGATTCCACGCTTCTGCGCGGAAGTCGGGTCCGCCGGGCGTTTCGGCGGCGGGCCGTTGCGGCTCGACCGACGCGGACTCGGCTTTGACCGCTTGCGCTTCTGCTTCGACAGACGCCCCCGCAACGGAAGCTGCGGCTGCTTCCGACGGCTGCGCGACGGACGGCGCGGGCTGTGCTGCTGAGTCGAGTCGAGCTTCGTTGCCGCCTTCGTCCGGCCGGGACACGTGCGCTGACGCATGCGCTTCGGCGTGCGCTGCTTCGGCGGGCGCTGCTTCGGCGTGCGCCGTTTCCGATTCAGCTGGAACCGGGGCGGTCGGCGCAGACGCCGCAGACGCGACGCGTTCGACGACGGGAACCGGGCGCGCTTCGCCCGCGGGCTTCACTTCGGGCTGCGCAGCGTGAGCGCCGCTCCCGATCGTACCGAGCGTGTACGCCGTCACGTCGTCGATCGTTACCGGTTTCGCCTTGTCGAGGCTCGTGCCGTTGCTCACGTCGAACAGACTGCTCGATGCGTCGAACACCTCGCGGCAATGGCCGCAACGCACGCGCCCGCCGCGCAGCGTGAGCTGTTCCGGCAGGAGCCTGAAGACGGTTTCGCAGAAGGGACAGCGTGTTGCTAGAAGCATATCGAGCCGAATGACCGGTTAGCCGCTAAGGTGCCGAATGGGGCCGGAAGCAGGCAATATGCCTTATTCTAATTGCTTTCGCGACGCGTACCTGCAAGGCACACCCAACCTTCGTGTTCGCGCCACACGGCAATGTCGATCCACTGCTGATAAACGCGCGCCACTTCTTCCGCCTGTCGCGCGAGTATCCCCGACAGCGCGATGCGTCCGCCCGGCTTGACCTTCGACGACAGCATCGACGCCATCAGCTTCAACGGATTCGACAAAATATTCGCGACGACGATGTCGAACTCGCCTTCGGGGCAATCGTCGGGCAGGCCATACGCAACCTCGGCGTGATTGCGCTCGCTGTTCTGACGTGCGGATTCGACCGCTTGCGGATCGATGTCGATGCCGACCACGGGATTCGCGCCACACTTCTTCGCGAGAATCGCGAGGATGCCGGAGCCGCAGCCGTAGTCGAGCAGCGATTCGCCTTGCTTCACGTGCTGCTCGAGCCATTCCATGCACAGACGCGTGGTCGGATGGCTGCCCGTGCCGAACGCGAGGCCCGGATCGAGTTCGAGCACGAGCGCGTCAGGGTCGGGCGCGTCGTGCCACGACGGCACGACCCAGATGCGCTCGCCGATATGAATCGGCTCGAACTGGGATTGCGTGAGGCGCACCCAGTCCTGTTCCTCGACCTCGCGCACGCTGAACGACGGCGTGTCGGCGAGACCGAGTTCGTTGGCGGCGGCCGCGAGCAGCACGGCCGGTTCGTGTTCGGGCGCCAGCAACGCGATCACCCGCGAATGCGTCCACGCGGTGCGTTCCGGCGTGAGACCGGGCTCGCCGAACAGCGGCTGCTCGTCGGGCGTGTCGGCGTCGGCGTCTTCGACGGACACCGACAACGCGCCCAGTTCGAGCAGCGCGTCCGACAACGCTTCCGCGTGCTCGCGCTCGAGTTCGACGATCAGTTCCCGGTAACTCATTACTTACGCTTCTTCCGGTGCAACCTGCTGCTTGGCAGCCAGCCGGTTTTCGAGGTAATGGATGCTCGTGCCGCCCTCGACGAACTTCGCGTCGAGCATCAACTCGCGATGCAGCGGAATGTTGGTCTGAATGCCTTCGACCACCATTTCCGACAGCGCGATGCGCATCCGCTTGATCGCCTGTTCGCGCGTTGCGCCGTAAGCGATCAGCTTGCCGATCATCGAATCATAGTTCGGCGGCACGAAATAGCCGTTATACGCGTGCGAATCGACGCGGATGCCGGGGCCGCCCGGCATATGCCACGACGTCAGACGACCCGGCGACGGCGTGAACTTGAACGGATCTTCGGCGTTGATACGGCATTCGATCGCATGTCCGCGGAACTGGATGTCGCGCTGACGCATGGCGAGCTTTTCGCCCGCGGCGATGCGGATCTGTTCCTGAACGATGTCGATGCCTGTGATCAGCTCCGTCACAGGATGCTCGACCTGCACGCGCGTGTTCATTTCGATGAAGTAGAACTCGCCGTTTTCGTACAGAAATTCGAACGTGCCTGCGCCGAGATAACCCATCTTCTTGCACGCGTCCGCGCACCGATCGCCGATACGCTCGATCAGACGGCGCGCGATGCCGGGCGCCGGCGCCTCTTCGATCACCTTCTGGTGGCGGCGCTGCATCGAGCAGTCGCGTTCGCCGAGCCACAGCGCGTTCTTGAACGAGTCGGCCAGCACCTGGATTTCGATATGCCGCGGGTTCTCCAGGTATTTCTCCATGTAGACCTGCGGATTGCCGAACGCACGGCCCGCTTCTTCGCGCGTCATGTTGACGGCGTTCACGAGCGCGGCTTCCGTGTGCACGACGCGCATGCCGCGGCCGCCGCCGCCGCCCGCCGCCTTGATGATCACCGGATAGCCGATCGAGCGCGCAATTTTCACGATCTCCTTCGGATCTTCCGGCAACGCCCCTTCCGAACCGGGCACGCAGGGCACGCCCGTCTTGATCATCGTCTGCTTCGCGGTGACCTTGTCGCCCATCATGCGGATCGTGTCCGGGCGCGGGCCGATGAACACGAAGCCCGATTGCTCGACGCGCTCGGCGAAGTCGGCGTTCTCCGACAGGAAGCCGTAGCCCGGGTGAATCGCTTCGGCGTCGGTGACTTCGGCCGCGCTGATCAGCGCGGGCATATTCAGATACGACAGATTCGACGGCGCCGGTCCGATGCAGACCGCCTCGTCGGCGAGCTTCACGTACTTGGCTTCCTTGTCGGCTTCAGAATAAACGACCACCGTCTTGACGCCGAGTTCGCGGCACGCGCGCTGAATACGGAGCGCGATTTCGCCGCGATTGGCAATGAGGATTTTTTCAAACATAGCGGATATTCGACTCATCAATGGGCGCCGCGGCCGGTTGCGCAAACGGGGTGCCAGACACGCGGCTGCCTCAGAGGATCGGTGGCGCGCCCGCGGAAGGAGGGCGCGCGGATGGCGGACAGCTACAGGGCGCCGTCTCAGCCGATCACGAACAGCGGCTGGCCGTACTCGACTGCCTGGCCGTTCTCGACGAGGATTTCCTTGATGACGCCAGCCTGATCCGACTCGATCTCGTTGAGCAGCTTCATCGCCTCGATGATGCAGATCGTCTGGCCTTCCTTGACGGTGTCGCCCACCTGCACAAAGGGATCGGCACCCGGCGACGGCGCGCGGTAGAACGTGCCGACCATCGGCGACGTCACGACGTGGCCTTGCGGCGCGACGGCCGCGGGCGTCGCGGGCGCGCCGCCAGCGGGCG
>NZ_JACFYJ010000071.1:0-40280 GCF_037126505.1 Paraburkholderia bengalensis | reverse complement strand
TCATTACGCAGATCGCTGGCTTCGATACGTTCCTTCGACGTCAACGGGTGCTTCGCCGGTAACGCGCACAACGCAGGCAGCCGATACAGCTCGGCGCTCATCACGCCGAACGCATCTGGCGTCGTCGTTGCAAAGCCGACGTCGCAATAGGCGGCCGATACCCAGCGCTGGATTGTCCCTTCGCTGCGCATCTCCATGCGGGTTCGGTCAAGGCGGCGTTGCGGCCCACGCAGATGCGCGAGCTGAACGGGCGCCCAAAGCCCGTTGGCGAGCCGCCGTTTTTTAACCCGCCGAAGCCAGAGCGCGGACGCGGACTCGTCTGGGTGCGACCGCAGGTTGTTGTCGAAGTGTCGTTCCTCGAATGGACCTCGTCTTGGGAGGTCCGTCATGGCGTCATGAAGGGGCTGCGCGAGGACAAGGAAGCGGGCGATGTCCACGAAGAAAGCCGCTTGCCGCGCCAACGACAATCAGCCGTCGTGCCGCGAGCTCAGGCGCGCGCGGACCGACAATCACCAACGCCTCGCGCATCGTTGATCCATCGACTGGCTTCAAGCCGCCTTGAAGCCGATCGCGGAGAAACAGATCGCGACGAACGAGAACACCGCATTGCCGGTCGTCGAGGTGAACAGGCCGCACGCCGCGATCACGAGCGCCACGGCGACCCACGCCTGCTGGAAGCGCCAGCGCGCGGAGAGCAACGCGAAGCAGTACATCGCGACGATCGCGATCATCCATGGAATCGTGTTGTAGAGGCCGACCTGAAAATCCGTGAGGCCGCCCATGTTGCGGATGATCGTCGGTAGCCAGAAGGTCGCAGCAGTAACCTCGGACTCAGCAGACGCAACAGTCATTTCCGGTTAACGGGGACTTGGCTCGACGGCAAACGACCTTTCCACCCCGCTGACGCCATTTCACGAGGTAGATGGAATGTGAAACTCATTTCCCGAGAACTCACATCACCAGCGGCGCAAGCCGGTCGGTGTCAGCGGAATGTGGGGCTCCATCCGTCCCACAGAGTCCATTTCACGCGCGTGTCGTCGACCGAGCGGGCAATCATGATGGGCGGTCGGCCGACATGTCTGTCGACCGGAAAAACTTGCTCGCGGATGTTTCAAAGTGCCGGCCATCGCCCGGAATGGCACCACTTTCACCTGCTGATCGCACCATTGACTGGGTCGTGTAGGCCGTACAGTTTGTCCAGCGGGTTCGCCTTTTCGTGAAAGACAGGTGCTTCTGGCCTCGTGATGAGGCACAACGTAAGGCACGCCACCCACCGGCGGCCGCAGCGATCACAGCGATGCAGCAAGGCCGGGCAGGAATCGGTGCAGCGACCGCCAGCGACCTGCTGCGCGCTGTTGGAAGTAGCCGGGTGCCCGCACTTGCCCGGCGCGGCACTCGCTGCACCATTCGAAACACGCCCCCGAGGAGGTGTCATGGTCCACGCCAAGCTTCGCTCATTAGCCGAAGAGTTCAATACTCGCTCGGCAGCTCTACCGACGATTGAGCACTACACGCTTTTTCGTGAGCTGCTTGAGCGGGTTTTTTCAGCAGGCTACACCGCAGTACAGTTCGCCGCCGCAATACGTCGCGGGACTTAATTTCCAAACTACTGCTAACGCTGGGAGCGCCGGTAACTATCACGACTGTGCTCGAGTCATTTGGCTCGCTTGAGTGCGATATCTCCCGCGCCGCCCCCGAGGCTGCCTGAGTTGTCCACCTGAGGTTATCTCCTGAGAGGATGAGCAGGACGCCCAACCGCTCGCAGAAGGACTTGGCGGGCGCATGCTTTCGCGCTATCGAACGATTTGCAAGCCATTGATTCATTATCACTTTGCCGACCTTACCGCCAGAATTTGCATGAGAAGTACGATTACCCCGATCTGCCGGTTCACGCTACTTGCCTTGCGCTCACTTCTTCCCATCGACCACCGCGACCACCTCGTCGCGCGTGTACTCCTTATTCGCAAGCGCGCCCGCTGACGTCTTTGCGAGCACGGCATCGAGTTCGCCCGGCTTCACTTCGAGAACCGGCATGCGGATATCGTGTGGCACCTTCTTGCCGGCCAGGATCTGCTGCGTGACCCAGAACGCGAACGTCGACGCGCCCGGCGGAATCGTCACCGACATCGTTTCGTAGCCGCTCTTCTTCTGATCGGCCCACCATGCAAGCTCTTCCTGACGGTTGCCGAGAATGATGATCGGCGTCGGCCGTCCTGCGGCCTTGATCGCCTGCGCGGCGCCGAATCCGTCGCCGCCCTGGGTGACGACGCCATCGATCTTCGGCAACGTCGGCAAAATACCCGCGACCTGCTTTTGCGCGACGGTCTGCGTCCAGTCGCCATGCACCGAGCCGACTATTTTCAGCCCCGGATACTTTTTCAGTTCATCCACGACGCCCTGGTGAATCTCGTCGTCCACCGAGACGCCCGCGAGCCCCCGGATTTCCAGCAGGTTGCCCTTGCCGTTCAAACGCTTCGCCAGATAATCGACCTGCATGCGACCCATACCCTGAAAGTCGACCGCGATGCGGTATGCGCACGGCTCGGTCGCGATTCCGTCGAACGACACGACCGTCACGCCCGCGCCGCACGCCTGCTTGATTACGCCGTTAAGCGCGGTCGGCGAAACCGCATCGACGGCAATCGCCTTGTAGCCTTGCAGGATCAGATTCTGGATCTGCTGGACCTGCTCGGTCGCCTGGCTTTCAGCCGTCGTGAAGCTGGGCGCGGCCGCAACGACCTTCTGCTTCACCGCGGGATCGGCCACGTTCGACCAGCTCTTGAGCATCTGCTGGCGCCAACTGTTGCCTGCATAGTTGTTCGACAGCGCGATCTTCATCGCCGACGTATCGCCCGTTGCAACCTGCGCCGATGCGCCCACCGATGCCGCGGCCAGACACAGCGCCACCGCGATTGCTGTCATCTTCATGTTCGTCTCCGGGTTTTGATGTTGTGAGTTTCACCGCCCCGCGCCGCGCACAGCGACGTGAAGCGAATACATGGACGAGGTCGCCGCGATAAACAGGCGATTGCGGTTGATGCCGCCGAACGTGAGATTTGCGACGACCTCGGGGATCAGGATCTTGCCGAGCAGCGCCCCGTCCGGCGCATAGCAGTGCACGCCGTCTTCCGCGCTGGTCCACACGTTGCCGTGCTCGTCCACGCGCATGCCGTCCGGCACGCCGCTTCGCATTTCGATGAACACGCGACCGTTGCGCAAACGACCCTCGCCCGCCACATCGAACACGCGGATATGACGCGGCGCCTCGTCGTCGTGAGAAGCCGCCGAATCGGCGATATAGAGGCGCGATTCGTCCGGCGAGAACGCGAGGCCGTTCGGCTTCACGAAGTCGTCGCTGACCAGTTCCACCCGCGTGGTGTCGGG
This sequence comes from Paraburkholderia bengalensis, assembly GCF_037126505.1. NCBI lineage: Bacteria > Pseudomonadati > Pseudomonadota > Betaproteobacteria > Burkholderiales > Burkholderiaceae > Paraburkholderia > Paraburkholderia bengalensis. The sequence goes on along the minus strand of NZ_JACFYJ010000071.1, from coordinate 36,896 downwards.
CGAAATGCGGTAGACGTTGCAGCGGCCGATCTCGCTCTGTGCGCGATACCCTTCGTAGTCGCTCAGAATTCCGTAGTCAGGATCGGTGAACCAGATGTTGCCGTTCGAATCGACAATGACATCGTTCGGCGAATTCAGGCGCTTCCCTTCGAAGTGCGACGCAAGCACGGTCACGCTGCCGTCGTGTTCGGTGCGCGTCACGCGCCGCGCGCCGTGCTCGCAACTGACGAGCCGGCCTTCACGATCGCGCGTGTTGCCGTTGCTGTAGTTCGACGGCGCGCGGAACACGCCCAGGCCCATGCCCGGCGCCCAGCGCAGCATCCGGTTGTTCGGTATGTCGCTCCATATGAGCAGGTCGGTCGCCGGGAAATACACTGGCCCTTCGGCCCACAGGCATTCATCTGTCAGGCGGCTCAGGAATGCATTGGGCTGAAGCAGCAGCCTGAAACGCGGATCATGCACTTCGTAGTCGCTGGATTTCATCTCCCCTCTCGTTCTTGACGTGAATCGGAAAAGCGATTGGCACCTCTTTACCGCACCGTCTTTCCGCCGGCCGCGACGGTCACCGCGATGATGAGCACGCCATAGACGATCGATCGCACGCCCGCATCCGCGCCGAGCGCGTTGAGCGCGGCGTTCGTGAGAAACAGGAACATCGACGCGCCCCACACGCCGACGATCGTCGCCTTGCCGCCGGCGACCAGCGTGCCGCCGATCACGACCACGGCAATCGAAATCAGCATGTACTCGACGCCCATGTCGAGCGACGCGCCGCCCGAGGTCGCCGCGAGCAGAAGCGCCGTGAGCGCCGCGATCATCGAGCACAGCACGATCGCGAGCAGCGCGACGATGCACGTCGACGCCCGCGAGCCACGCGGCCCGTGCGTTCTGTCCGATCGCCGACAGCTTGCGGCCGTACACCGCGCGATGCAGCAGCACCGCCAGCGCGACCGACAGTGCAAGCGCAAGGAGCGCGATATACGGCACGTTCAGGAAACGGCCGGTCGCGAACGCGCCGAGCGCGGGCGGCGGCGGCGGAAGCTGCCGCCCTTGCGTGATCGCGATCGACTGGACGATGAAACTCGACGACAGCGTCGCGATGATGGGCGGAATGCGCAACAGCCTGATCAGCATGTAATTCGCAAGGCCCACCGCGCCACCGGCACCGAGCGCGGCCGCGACGCCGATCACGATTCGCCCGTTCGCCCCGCCCATGACGTGCATGCCGATCACGCCCGCGAGCGCGATGGTCGACGGCACCGACAGGTCGATGTTGCCGACGCCCGACGTGATCACGAGCATCTGCCCGAGACCGACCAGCACCATGAACACGCCGTAGGTGAGCGCCGTCTGCGCGACATTGCCGGCTATGCCGAAGCCGAACACGCCGACGATGCCGAACCACACCAGCACCGCGCCGACGAACGACCACGCCCACGGCGCCTGAACGCTGCGCAAGCGCGACCAGGCGGTTTCGTCTGCGCCGATTGCCCTGCCGGTTAGCTGCGATTTCATTGGCGCTCCCCGCGTTGCAGCAGCACGCGCAACGACAGCACGACGACGAGGATCGCGCCTTGCATGCCGACCTGCCAGTCCGCCGAGATATTGAGGAAGGCGAGGAACGACGCCGCGAGCGTCAGTGTGATTGCACCGAGCACCGCGCCGATCACCGACACGCGCCCGCCGATGAATTCGCCGCCGCCGAGTATCACCGCCGCGATGGACAGCAGCGTGTAGCGCAGCGCCAGATTCGCGTCGGCGGAAGTCGTGAGGCCGAGCAGCGACAGACCCGACAGCACGCCGAAGATGCCCGCGACTCCGTACAGCGTCGCCTTACTGCGCACGAGCGACCAGCCGAAGCGGCGCATCGCGCGCGGATTGCCGCCCGCGCCACGGATGCGAACGCCGGCCGAGGTGCGCATCAACAGCACGTGCCCGATGATCGCGACCACCACCGACCACACGATCGGCGCCGCGATGAACGGTGTCTGATAGTTCATCGCCGTGCCGATCCAGCCGGGAGTCGTGCCGCCCGGCGAAGGCAGCAGCACGATCGCAAGGCCGCTCCACACGAACGACAGACCGAGCGTGACGACGATCGACGGTATCTGCCGCAGCTCGATCAGCGCGCCGACTGCTGCATACGCGAGCACGCAGCCGATCAGCGCGAGCACACCGAGCCACGGTTCCTTAACCAGCAGCGTCGCGCCGATGCACGCCACCAGACTCACGAAAGAACCGATCGACAGATCGAGGTCGTTCACGGTGATGATCGCGAGCTGCGCGAGCGTCGCGAGTACGATCGGCACCGCCAGATTGAGCAGCAGACTGGAGCCGAAATAGCTCATCACCGCGGGCTGCATGATCAGGATCGGCACGAGCACCGCGATCAGCGAGATTGCAGGAAGCAGCGCGCGCAGGCGGGCCTGCGTGCTCTGACGACGGTTGCGCTCGAAGATGTCGTGCAACGCGCGGGCGGCCGGGTGTGGATGCAGGTCTACATGTATCGCACGCGCGAGTTCGTCGCAAAGCTCGCGCAACGCTCGCTTGCGGCCGGAATCGAAGCGCTGGTCGTTACGACGGACAGCGCAGTGTTCGGCAAACGCGAATGGGATCTGCGCAACTACATCAAGCCGTTGATGCTCGACTGGCGCAACAGGTTCGACGTGCTGGGCCACCCGCGCTGGATGAGCAACGTGCTTTGGCCAAGCGGGATGCCGCGCTTTGCGAATCTCGGCGACCTGTTACCGCCGGGGCAGACCAGCGTGAAGGGTGCGACGATTACGCTGGGTCAGCAGCTCGATCCGTCGCTGTGCTGGGACGACATCCGCTGGCTGCGTGATCTGTGGCCCAAGCGCCTGGTCGTGAAGGGCGTGCTGGGCGCGCCGGACGCACTGCGGGCGATCGAGGCCGGCGTCGACGGGATCGTGCTGTCGAATCACGGCGGCCGGCAGCTCGACGGCGCGGTGTCCGCGATGGACCGGGCGTTCGCGGCACAGGGTGCCCACGTGGTCGCGCATTTCCACGAAAGCGAAGCGGCTGCACAAGCGCTGCGCGCGGAATTGCCGGACCGTATCCGCCTGATTCGGGGTGACGTGAGCGAGGCAGGCGAGGCAGCGCGCGTCGTGCAAGAAGCGGCGGACATGCTAGGCGGGCTTGATGGGCTCATTAATAACGCCGGCGGCATGCTGGGACGCTGGCCTCCGTCAGCGCATCGGCGAGCCATTTTGAACAGGTCGTCAGTCTCAACGCGAGATCGGTCTGGGAAGCAACGTCTGCGGCCTATCCGTTCCTGAAAGCGGCCGGCGGCTACGTCATCAATACGACGTCCATCGCGGCGCGAACGGGCGGCGGCGCGGGCGCGGTGCTTTACGCAGCGTCGAAAAGCTTTGTCAGCAGCTTGACTCGTGGCCATGCGAAGGAATTCGTTGACGACGGCATCCGGGTCAACGCGGTATCGCCGGGACTGATACAAACGCCCTTTCACGACAAATACACGCCACCGCACATCCGCGCGTCGCAGACAGCGACGGTGCCGATGGGCAGAGAAGGATTGCCGGAGGAATGCGTCGGCGCATTCCTGTTCCTCGCGTCGCGCGCGATGTCGGGATACATCACCGGGCAAATCATCGAGGTCAACGGCGGACAACTGATGCCATGAAGGGAGAATCAGCATGAAACAGCGAAAGTTCGGGAATACCGAAAGCAGTGTCTCTGAAATCGGATTCGGCGCCTGGGCAATTGGCGGCTCATGGGGCGACGTCGCAGAGAGCGATGCAAAGTCAGCCCTGCACGCGGCACTCGACAACGGCACGACGTTCATCGATACGGCCGATGTCTATGGCGATGGCCGTTCGGAGCGGATCATCGCGGACGTGCTCAAGGAACGAACGGGGACACGCCCCTTTGTTGCGACCAAGGCTGGTCGCAGGCTTGACCCGCATCTGGCGGACGGCTACACGGCGGCGAATCTGAATGCCTTCGTGGACCGGTCTTTGAAGAACCTGGACGCTGAGTGCCTCGACCTGGTGCAGCTTCACTGCCCGCCGACGGAGGTCTATTACCGGCCTGAAGTTTTCGATGCACTGGACCGTATGGTCGTATCGGGAAAGATCCGCTGCTACGGGGTGTCCGTCGAGAAAGTCGAAGAAGGGCTGAAGGCGATCGAATATCCGGGCGTGAAGTCGGTGCAGATCATCTACAACATTTTTAGACAGAGGCCGACCCGGTTCATCCAGGAAGCGCATGAACGGGGCGTCGCCGTGATCGTCCGTGTGCCGCTCGCATCCGGTCTGCTCACCGGAAAGATGACGCGCGAGACGACGTTTGCCGCCAATGATCATCGCCTTTTCAATCGGAACGGTGAGTCGTTCGACAAGGGCGAGACCTTTGCGGGCGTTCCGTATGAAATCGCTCTGGACGCCGTCGACGAAATTCGCTCACTCCTTCCGCAGAATACGACGATGGCGCAGTTTGCGCTGCGCTGGATTCTCATGAACCAGGGCGTGACGACCGTCATCCCTGGGGCGAAGAACGTGGCGCAAGCCAGGGGCAACAGTGAGGCAAGCGAATTGCCGCCCCTGAGTGATTCGGCCATGGCTGTACTTCGCGCGCTTTATCTGGAGAAGATAGCGCCTCACGTGCATCATCAGTGGTGAATCTGCTGTTTCAGCAGCGCCACGGGTCGGAGCCAGTCCGAATTGCGAGACCGGCTTTCCGCTGGCGCCGTGGCTCTAACAGGCGCTCTTTTCACGCCCCCATCGGCCTGCAATGCAGCGCCCGTCGTAGCAGACGATGAAGCGGTTGCGGCGGTCTAGAACGACTGCTTGTGGCTGGGCCTAGCCGATCATTGCCCGCAGACATACCGTTCGGTTGAGAGCGGATCCATTACGTTCACACTGTCGGCTATAACCGATTACCCGCTGAACTTCCCTGTCGCCTGGCGCGGGGGACGACAAGCCTGGAATGGTGCACGTACGGGGCTCAATTGCCTGCCGCTCCACGTACGCCGCCACCTGCCGGTGCGCCAGGCGGAGTTTGACGCCCTGTCCGACGCCCCGGCGCCAGACCTAGTCCTCCCGTGATCGTCGACGTGCGGGAGGACGCGCTCCCGGCGACGTTACAGCACCATGCGCGCGATGGCGCCGAAGTTTTTGCGCTGGCATGGCAAAGGCGCATGCCGCTGTTTGCCGAGCTGGCCGACCGTGTGCTCGCCAAGCCACTCGTGACCGATCAGTTGCTCCTGGCGCTTGACGAAGCTAGCGGTCCCTGCGCCGCGTCGGACTGCCAGCGCGCGTCCGCGGCACCTCCCGCCTGACCCGCGCACCCCGTGGGCAGCCACATGCCCGGTTCGGTTGCTGCGGCCGCCAAATTGATCGCGCCTGGCGGCCGCGGCGGGCTGCCGCCGGCCTCACCAAGAAACTCGCCATGTTTGATGACACGAGTTATCGTTACTCGTGGACGTCCCGCCGCGCGGTAGTAACAAACTTAGTTGTGCGGGCGGATGCATTGACCCTAAGGGCGGACAGTGATTTATGTCAAATATGTGCTGTGTCCGGGAACTATAAGAGCTTGCGTTCGGACCGTTAATGGTTTAAATTCAGTCCTATGCCTATACCTTGCCTGGAGCATCCGATGCATCTCGCGGATCATGTGAAGCCAATCAGCTACCTCAAAAGTGAAGCGGCACAAATCGTCAAGGACCTGACGGAATCGGGAGAGCCGCTCATCATCACGCAGAACGGCGAGGCGAAGCTCGTCGTCCAGGACGTGCGAACTTACGAATCGACGCAGCAGACGATCGCGCTCCTGAAAATCCTGGCTATCGGCCAGAAGCAGATCGAGCGCGGGGATCATGTCGATGGCGACGAGTTCTTTGAGGAGCTCAATCAGCTAGACCACCAGGAAAAGCTCCGTTAATGGCGGCACCGTTGCTGAAGTACCGCGTCCTCCCGACCGCCCGGATCGGCATCGACGAACTGAGAAGCTACATCGTCCGCACATTCGGTTGGGAAACCTGGCGTCAGACCTCCGCACAACTGCAGGAAACGATTAAGCAGATTCGCCAGTATCCCGCTTGCGGTCACACGCCTGCCGAGCTCGAGGGCTTCTTCGAGGAAGGGTTCCGGGAGGCAGTATCCGGCAAGAACCGGATTATCTATCAGGTCCGCGACGATACCGTATTTGTCCATCTCGTGGTCGACGTGCGACGTGACCTGCCTACCCTCCTTCAAAGAATCGTGCTTCGGATGATGTAAAAGGTCCGAGCCGGCCTCCTCGCATTTCCGTCGAGAGCGTCGATCACGGACACGATGGGGTAACGCGAGGCAGGTCTCCCAGATGAGCCCTGCCTCGATAGTCCGATACGGAATCAGGACGCTTCGGTCGAAACTGCCTCTTCGCTCGGCGCCGCGGCAGGATTTTTCGTCGTCTTGTTCGCCACCACTTTCTTCGCGACAGCTTTTTTCGCCGGGGACTTCTTTACCGCGACCTTGCGACCACGCGTCTTACCACCGGTGTGGGCTGCGATGTCGGCCACGGTCAGGCCGTGCTTTTCCATGATGTCACGGATCTTCGCGACGACGTGGGCCGACTGCTTCGCGGCAAGCGCTTCGGCCTGAGCCTGCAATCTGGCGATTTTCGCCTGCAAGTTTTCGAGCGTAGCCATGCTTTCCTCATTCTGTATGTTAGTCGCCGAACTATGCCAGCAAGCATGACGTACGTCGATAGTGGGCCGCTGCAATTGACACAAGCATGGGCTTCTAAAACGCAATTGGGAGTTCTCGCCGCCCTCGGTCGAGACAAACTGACGAGCGAACCGCGACCGCTGATACACGTCTTACCAGAGGGTGCTTTTATCTTCTGCTGGAAACCGGCACCCATCTGCGATCCGGTACGATTGAGCAGATTAGCATCCGATGCAAAACGGCTGTCCGCAGATCATGTGGACGGACAGTTTGAACGGTACTCACGACGGAATAGATATGGATGAACGTAAGCGGGACAGCATGATTGCTTATCTCCGTCACCGGATGGAAGAATATGGCATTGAGCCGGACGACCTGGCTTCGGCAATAGCCGGTGATCAGGAAATCCAGGAGCGGGCCCGATATCGAAATGCGACTGGGGATACATGGACAGGCGACGGAGAAATGCCCCAGTGGCTGAAGCAGGCGATTAGCGCGGGACAAAGACTCGATCACTTTGAGACGGCGCCAGTGTCAGCCTCACCAATGCCTGATACGCGGCAAAAGACCATCGACTGGCGCGACGACCCTTTCGCCGGGAGCCCACTCGCGCGACAGCACGCCGACTGACGAGTTCGCTTTCGTACTGGACGAATGCCGCTTGCGATGTTGAGTTCGATAGAGCAGGCCTTATTCCCTGCCAGTCAGTGCGAAAGCGCGAGGACGGAAAGGCCGTCCGGCAAATCGCGTCGACAGCATCTCCACTTCTCCGGATCTCCCGGCTAGAACCGACGACTCCTGGAAATCCTCACCTTTACCGGCTGGACGCCTGAAAACGAACTGCGCCTGGTCCATCTGGTATGGCCGCGAAAAGGAGAATTCAGGCCGCAGCGTAGAATGGCAAATCTAGCTACCGGCGTATCGAATGAAGCATGGCCTCGCCTATAATCGAACACTCCGATTTTCAACGTCGCACGGAACGATAGTTTATGAGTCAAGCCCGCCAGCGGTATGCGGGAGCTCGTCAGAGCGGCAAACCCCACTACGGAAAAAAAGCCGCGCCCGACCGGCGGGGACAACCGTATGTGAAGACTCCGCCTCGAGACTCCACGGACACGGCCTCCATTTTCAAGACACGATCGTTTCAGTTTCTGGTCAACGCGGTAGGCGCAGAGAATATCGCCATAGCGCTCGAATCGAACCTGACGCGTGTGGCCGAACTGATGAAAGGCGAAAGGTTCACGCCCGAGACCGCCTTTCACATGGAAACCACGCTCGGGTTACCGCACGGCTTTTTCGACCAGCCCAATCCCGCGCTCGCGGATGAGACCATCGCTCGCCTGAAGTCGCCGCTTGACTTCGTTCAGATCGATGAAGGATTCGACGCAGGGTACGAAGCACTCGCGCCGGCTTCCGCCACGACCATTGACCCGCAACCAGTTCCTGAAGATAGTTTGTCTGAGGACGCGCAAATGCCCAAGAAAGTAGCTGACGGTTCGTCGAGAGCCGTCAAGAAAACTCGAAACAAAATGCCTGAACAACCGGTAGCTCGCGCGCCGCTTAAGGGGTCGCATTCGAAAGAAAAGGTAGCGTCCAGGACGCCGCAACAGCAACCGCTGGCATTGAGCGACAGCGTCGAGATCGAGAACATTCGACGCGCCAACCTTCGTCTCCTCACCAGTCGCAATGGATCAAAGGTAAGACTTGGCGTGGTCATGCAGATGAGTGGATTCAACATCGCCGATCGGCTAAATGGAAAGAAGCGCATGGACAGTGTCGAAGCAAGCCGGTTCACGGAGCGACTCGGACTGCCAGTTGGCTGGCTGGACAGCCCGCGCACCGAAGCCGAGATTCCAGAATCGGTGTCGAGTCTGCTGAGGCCTGCTCCGCGCAGTCGTGCGTCCGCTCAACAACACGATACGGTTGTGGCTGCAACGGCCCACCGCGCGGCAGGGAAACTCGCCGATGCGAAGACGCCCACGGCGCTGGCGGGGGCGGGCGCCATGGCTCATCCCGAAAACTCCTCACCTGTATCGGCGGACGTCGCGGGAGACAACGAGGAGATCGTCGTCAGCACGCAAAATCGCGTAAATAATCTCACTGACGACCTTGCCGGCCGCGCACCTGAAGAAAACGATTTCGGGGACGTGGCGCCGCCAACCGCAAGCCCTGAGTCGTCCCCAGTTTTCGGGATACCGCAAGGCAATCCGGCACCACTCTCTTTCGCTTGTGTTACCAGTCTGGACAATCTTCACGGTATACCACCGGTTGCGGAAGCATTGATCAAGACACTAGCCGGTAAAGCACGCACGGGTCGACTGGACGAACTGAAGGCCCTGGAGCTGCTGCAACAGGCTGTCCTTCTATAAGTCGGCGGTAGCGTGCCACGCTTTTCGTGCCTTGACCGATAGAGCGCATAGAGGTGCCCAACCAGTCCGACACCAGGCTCACGATGCCAGTTAAGCGGTGTCATTGGAACCTGTTCCGATGGGTGATGGGCTCGCGACGCACTGAATCGTCGTGTTAAACCCGCTCAAGGTGCCGCCCAATGCCCGGTGCGGCAAGGATGACAATCGGCCTGCTCCCGCCCTGGACGAAAGAAAGCTAAGCATGTCGACTCGTCTGCAGAGGCCCGCTTCAGATCGACGATGCGCCACCCTTTGCCGGTGCAGTGCGCTTTGCAAAGTGATCGAGCGGCATGCTGGCCACGCGGTTTTCCCGATCGATTTCGGGCGAAGGCATGTCGGGCTTTGTAGGTCGGCTCCCAGCCCACAAAAGGTTGTTAGCACCTCGCCAACGAACCTGTCAATCGGCGCAGCCGCGTGAGAGAGACCACGAGCCGCCGCGACTTGCGACGTCCCACCCCGGCGGGGCATGCAGCTAGTGCTCGCAGCGCTCCGTCGGGTTGTTTGTCGTAGCGCGTGGTCGGCAACATGCTCGAAGCGTTTATCGTGTGCAATCGCGCCGCGCCCCGCGAGCGCCTTCGATGACTCACGTTGAAGACCGCCACTGCCAACGGCAAGAGATCGCTCTGCGAGCTGAGTCCTCACTGAGAACTGTGTGCAGCGGGCGCTTCAGCGTCTCGCCTCAGTTGCGTCGACCTACACGCGCCGCTCCCGGTCATTGGTGCAATGGCGGATGTGCGGCTGCAATGCATTATGCATCTTTTCAAGGCAAGCAGATTGGCGCCCTAAAGTCGCAGTGGCAGCGCAATCGGTCGCCACGCTTCGCGGCTTTCGCAAAATGGGCCTGTCGGTCGCGATAGACGACTTCGGTTCCGGATATTCGAGTTTGGGATACGTTCGCAGCTTCATGGCGGACCGCCTGAAACTCGACATGTCATTTGTTAAAGGGATCGGCGTATCGACTGCAGATGAGGTGATCGTCAAGGCTGTCATCGCCATGGGGCGCACGCTAGGCATGCAAGTAGTCGCTGAGGGCGTCGAGACCCACCAGCAACTCGAGTTCCTCATCGAAAACGGCTGCGAGGAAATTCAGGGCTACTGGCACGCACGTCCGACGGACGCGGCCAGCGCCGCGGCTTATCTCGACACGCCCCCCATGGACACAGACGCTATAGGTGCCGCGCAATTCCACGGCGCCCGTCACAAGCGCGCGCAGGGGAAGCTGGACCCGCCTCGGTACACCAAGGTCTCGCGAGTGCCCCCATAAAAAGACGATTCGTGCGGTTTCGCTTTTCCTTATTCTCAATAACCTGCGCGAACTGCCCTCTCCCATCACTGTACGTTTCCGAAAGATCGTGATGATTGGTGTCGGGATCGGAAACGACTGCTGGGCTGAGTGGAAGGGCCATACTGAGCACTGAGCCCTTGCTTTACGGACCTGTCTTTGGCCAAAGCTGCGTGCGCAACGCACCTCGCGCGTCCTAAATCGACGGTGGACGACCATCGAGTTTGGGCCGACGGCCCTACCTCTGACTTGTCGGTCAAAGTTTTTCGAATTTATCGGTAGAGTCGCTTACAGCAGTCACTCGCCACACGCTTGGGGGCGTGCCAACGATCCGCTTGAAGACACGGGTGTAGTGGGCGTGATCAGCGAAACCATATTGGTGCGCTATTTGAGTCAGGCTCAGGTCGCCGTTCCGCAAATCCACCATCGAACCGCGAACTCGCTTTTCCATGCGCCAACTATGCGGCGTCGTTCCTGTGACGCGCTTGAACAGTCGCAGAAAGTGCCGCTTCGACATGTGGACGGACACTGCAATGGCATCGATCGAAAGGCCGTATCCCGGCGTCGCGAGCATCAAATCTCTCGCAGCCTCTATCGCCACGAGCTCGCCCGCCGCGCAGCTGTTTCGGATGGAGTTTCGCGCGCTGCTGCGTTCGTTCGGTTTGCGACGGAGGATTGCTCGGTCCATGTCTTAGAAAGCACGAGGGAAGATTCCCCATCTTGCATCGGCGCGAGGGCTTGCACATACCCCCGCGTCGTCAAATGACTCTTGAAACTAAATCAAGAATTCACGTCCCCGTCAGCAAGTGTGATTGCGCGCGTCGACCTGTGCAAACGCTCCCTGCAGGTTTTCCCTTGTCCGCTGCGATGCTGTCGTAAGCACGGCCATAGCGCCCCGTGTCACGGATCGCCGTTTTGGGGATCCGTCCTTTTCGTGCCGAAAATGGCGGTTAGCTCTGGAAAGCGTCGAAGATCAATAGCTCGCAATGAGGCGCGCCGCGCGAGATCGCACGGGCGGCAAAGCCTTGCTCCACGCGGTTGGCTACCGGAACCCGCCAGAAATCGCACCAAAAGTACGTTTCCCCCGTCCTGGCGATCAGAACTTGACCTCTGAGAGCCGCTGTATTCGCAAGCACGAGCCCGCAGCCCGACGCGCTCGTTGCACAGGACGCAGTCGGCGGTGAGCCCGGCCTGGTCGAGCATCGAAACCAAGGGACCCAGAAGCTGTAGCGTAGATATCCGTTCATACGTTCGACCTTGCCCTTCGTCTTGGCGCAGTCTCACCAGTGCGATTGAACGTCTCAGATTGTCATGCCCGATTTGCGGCTATTAGCATTGGTAAACCTTCGTGGCTACGTTATCGGCAATCCACACGTCGGAGGTCAGACCGTTTGCCAAGCCGTTGAGCGACTTGACAAACGGTTGCTCATTGAGGGGACTTCCTCCCCGTTGGCGTTCTCGACTATCCATCAGGGACATTTGATGCCGATTCGCGGCTTGCGCCCCAGCCTCGGGACGGGCTCATTCGATTACCCGTCTTGGCCCTACCTGATCGCTCAACCGATCTTGTCCTTCATAGTATTATTTCTGTTTGCCGTCGAACGAGGTCTGGTCTTGCCTACTCGATAGCGCAAGAGTACGGGCGCCGTTGGATTCGAGTTGTCAATTACGATATCAGCATTCTCGTCCGGTCGGCATTCAGCTCGATACATTTCAAATGCGGGGTTGTAGCGCAATTCATAAAGCATTTCGACATCAGTGCCGGGACCGTATCGTAACTTATCGCGTTCGATGCCTCTCGCGTTGGCTTCTTTCAGTTCGGCATACAAGAAAATGACGAGGTCGAGCGCAGGCCGAAGTGCCGGCCGCTGCAGGAACGAGCCATCCAAAAGTAAAATTGCGTCGGTAGATGCCCTCGCCGATGGCGCATCGATCGGAATATCGAGGTCTAGGTCGAACGACGCCAGACGGTAGACGCGATCTCCTCCGGGCCCCAAGGGGTTCAGCAATAGTCGTCGTACCGCATCGAGGTCCCGAGCGTCATGGTAGTAGCCTGCCGCTGAAAATCTGCCGCGTTGATAACGGACGGCCTTCGGGCGATGAAAGCCGTCTACGGAACCGTTAATCACTTCCCGCCCGGCGCGCACTGGCTCCGCGTGAGTCTCGAGCCCACCCTCCGCGCAGAGTGTCCCGTCATCGCTTGGTGCGCCGGACAAGACACGATTCCGACCCCGCGTGCGGCGCGGGCCGCACGGTCATCTGCCTGGGAACCCGCGTCTCTAGTGACATGGGGCTAACAGCCGACGTCGAACCGGATGTTCACGCAAATTCACATCAGCAGGGTCAAGTTGCGACCTCGACGAACCTCCACTAATCCGTGCTTGTGCAAGCGTTGCGTCGACGTGTTTTTGTCGGCGGTTAGACACGCCGTACCCCTTAGTCGGCATAGTGCAGCGCGATCGTCTGTCCTTCGATCCAGTATCCCGGAACAGATTGGAATTGCTTCCGTGAAGCCCGGCGACGGCGACCGCGCGGCGGAAGAACGCCATCCAACGAATGCAGGCGCACATGTCTCGGAGTACACCCTGAAAATCGGACCACTGACTCCCGGCTGATGTCCGGCTCATGAAGATGCCTCGATGGACCACGGCGTCGGTGCGGGCACGGCACACGGTGGCGGGACATCGATCGATTTGAAGTCAGCGGGACTCACGATCTCCAGGTATTCCATGTCGTCGGAGTAGTCGAACAGGAAATGCACGATGCCCGGCGCCTGGTGTACGCAGTCGCCTGCTTCGACCAGCGTTTCACGTTCGCCGTACATGAAGCGCGCCCACCCTTTCAGCATGATGACGATGTGGAAATCTGCTTCATGACGGTGCCATCCGGTGCCTGCCTCTGGTGCGCGATGCGCCCTGACGAGTTGCGCAACGACCTTTCCGCCTGTTGCCTGTGCGATGCCCAGATCGCGATATTGGAAGAAGTCGCGCAGGCCGCCTCCTTCGAACGGCGTATCGTCGCGCTTCACATGGGAAAACCGGGTTACGGGTTCGATGGACATCGCACACCTCCTGTTGAGAAGTTGGGCGTGAGATCAAGCATTTAGCATTCCAATGCGGAGTCCTCATTCACTGGTCGTGCGATCAAAGCGCGTATTCCTCAAAACAGATATGCGCGGCGAAGACATCGCCCGATCAATTCGACGTTGTGCCCGCAATCATTTCCGACTCGATACACCCAGGCATCAGGCGTCCATTGCAGACGATGAACGGCGAATACGGCAGTGCGCCCAACGGTAAGCGCGCTATCGGCCGACGGAAATACAGAACGATCGTGCGCATCGAACTCAGCTCGGGTGCTTGCATTTTCAGGATAAGGGTTTATACTGATTTCGTCTCCTCCATGTCTCCTCCTGATATGGATTCGGCCCGCCACCGCGCGGGCTTTTTCTTGCCTGGCCCATTCTCGGTCGCGACGTAAAGAGTGGATTGCTCCATCTTTCCAGCGGCACGCCATCCTGCCCGGCCATGTTCTCGCGTGATTCCGTAGCAGAAAAACACTCGCGGTAGGGCGTGCTGGGACTCGCGCTCTGTGCCCTCATCTTCAACTCGACGGAATTCGTTCCCGTCGCGCTGCTCAGTTCGATCGGCGAAAGCCCGCCATACCGCCTACCGACGTCGGCGTGATCATTTGAGCTGCTGGCCGACGCCTTCAGCGCCGCAGCCCCGGTTGACCGGCGCCGACTGGCTGGCGATCACCGGCGACGCTGATCCTGCATGTTGCTGCCATCGAGGCACTATTACCAGTTCCTTCAGTAGTATTTCGAAGACCCGAATCCAGCCCCCGCTTTTGCCGCGGTCTCTGCAACGAATGACATTTTGTGTTGCATTGCGACGCACACGTCTTTTACCAAATCGTTTTATCCGCGACAACAGACGCGTATACATCAATCGCTCATTTGCATCACTTCCCTATAAGTAATGCGTGCAAGGCCGTTCGAACTGTGCACTACCCCTCTCCCCTTCAGAACCTATAAGCAAAGCACAATAAAGCGTTTGTCTTTGCAGCGCCAACCAGCTTTAAATATGATGCTCGCCGCCGCGAGAAGCACGCCTTTCCTGACGCGCGGCTTGTCGTCTTCCGATTGAGTGCCCGTCATGGCTCCGCAGCGGAGCGGTCTCTTTTCATCGCCATCATGGAGCGCATGTGTCTGATCTAACTTCTTCGCGTCATGGGCATGCTTCGCCTCTACGCACGCGTGCCAGTGTGTCGAAAGCCACGCTGTACAAGTGGCTTTCGTGGGCTGTTCCGGCGCTTGTCGTCGTGTTGTGGGAAGCCGCGGCACGTCTGGGCCTCATCACATCGCAGGTGCTGCCGGCGCCAAGCAGCGTGCTCGGAACGGCAATCGATCTTGCGCGCAACGGCGAACTGTTCATCCACCTCGGCGTGTCGCTGCTGCGCGCTGCCGCGGGTTTTGTGATCGGCGGAACGATCGGACTTGCAGTGGGCATTCTCGTCGGCTTCTCGCCGTTCGCGCTGGCGCTGTTCGACCGCTCGATCCAGATGGTGCGCGCCGTACCCTTTCTCGCGATGCTGCCGCTCGTCATTGTCTGGTTCGGAGTCGGTGAAGTCGCGAAGATTTTTGTCGTCGCGCTTGCCGTGCTCTTTCCCATCTACATCAATACGATGCTCGGCATCCGCCAGATCGATCCGAAGCTGATGGAACTTGCGAAGGTGATCGGGCTCGACTGGACCGCCGTCGTGCGGCGAATCATCCTGCCCGGCGCGATGCCGTCGATCCTTACAGGCGTGCGCTACGCACTCGCTCATGCATGGCTTGCACTCGTGATTGCCGAAACGCTCGCGACGACCAAAGGCATCGGCTTTCTCGCGATGGATGCCCGTGAATTCCTGCAAACCAATGTCATTCTGCTGACCATGATCATCTACGCGATCATCGGCGTGATCGCCGATGCACTGGTGCGATCGCTCGAAACCCGCTTTCTGTCGTGGCACGCGAACTACGCGCAAGGAGTACGCCAATGAGCGCGAGCCTCGCTTTATCCCGTGAATCGAATGTCCTTGAACTCAATGAAGAGCGCGCGGCGCGGCCAGGGCTCGCCGTATCGGTACGCGGCCTGCAACGCCGTTACGGCTCGCGAGTCGTCATCGATGCGTTGGATCTCGACATCAACAAGGGCGAATTCGTCGCGCTGCTAGGTGAAAGCGGCTGCGGCAAGACCACGCTGCTGCGTGCGCTGGCCGGACTCGATAGGCCTGATGCGGGACAGATCCGTGCACCAGAGCGGCCTTCCGTCGTGTTTCAGGAGCACCGGTTGCTGCCGTGGGCCACGCTATGGGAAAACGTCGCGCTCGGCCATGAAGCGACCGTTGGCCGCACGGGTGCGGCGCATGCGCTGAACGAGGTCGGCCTGGCCGGACGCGAAAACGACTGGCCGCGGAACCTATCGGGTGGCCAGGCGCAACGCGTCGCGCTGGCACGCGCACTCGTTCGCGATCCAGCGCTACTCCTGCTCGACGAACCATTCGCGGCACTCGACGCGCTCACGCGTATCAAGATGCACGGGCTCGTCAAGGAACTCGTGGCACGCCATCAGCCCGGCGTGCTGATCGTCACGCATGACGCCGATGAAGCGCTCACGCTCGCGGATCGCATTCTGGTGATGCGCGCGGGGCGCATCGCCGCTTCCTTCCAACCCGAACACCACACACCACAGGAGTTGCGATCCGTCCTGCTCGACGAGCTGGGCGTACGTGCTGACTGATCGGATCGCTTTTCAGCATCACATCGAGGACTTTAAAACAATGAATGATCACTCATCTGGCCGCCGCCAGGTTTTGCGGGCGGCGGGTGGACTGCTGGCCGGTCTCGCCACCAGCAGCGTGCTGCCCGTACGCGCCGCCGAGCCTCGCGGGCTCACACGCAACACTGACACGGCGCGCATCGGCTGGGGCTATGGCAGCCTGCCCGATATCGCGAAGCAACGCGGCGTATTCGAAAAGACACTTGCCACGAAGGGCATCAAGGTCGAATGGATCGGCCCGTTTCCGAACCACGCACCGTCGATCCAGGCCGTGGTCGGCAACAGCGCTGACTTTGGCTTCTGGGGCTCGACAACGCCCGCGCTGGCCGCGATGCTCGCCGGCTCGCCTATCGTCTTCACTGCGTTCGACGTCTATTCGCCGCGCTCGACGGCAATCATCACGAAGAAGTCGAGCGGCATCAATTCGGTTGCCGACCTCGCGGGCCGCAAGGTTGCCGTCAACCGGTCGGGACTCGGCGAGTTTTTGCTGATTGCAGCGCTCGAGAAGAACCACATCGATCGCGACAAGGTCCAGTTCGTCTATCTGAATCCACCCGATGCCGCGCCCGCGTTCGCGCAAGGCAAGGTGGACGCCTGGTCGATGTGGTCGCCCGCCGTCGATATCTCGCGTTTTTCGAACGACGCGCACGACATCTTTAACGGAGGCCGCGACCTCGAATTCCTGATCGACTACAGCTCGCTTGTGACGCGCCGCAAGTTCGCCGACGAGAACTCGGAACTGGTGCGCGCGGTAATCGACGCGTATTACGTCGAAGGCGCGTGGCAGTCGGCGCATCCTGTCGAATCCGAACAGCTCGTGCAGCGCGAAGCGAAATATCCAGACCAGGTACGCGACTATCTGGCGAGCCTCAAGCGCGTCAACCAGTTCCACGAACCCGACGACGCGGCATTCATCGCGCAGTTGCAGCGCGCCGCCGATTGGCTCGCCGAACGCAAGATCATCAACTCGCGCATCAAGGTCGCGTTTTACAGCGTCAAGGTTTGATGCAGCCGCCGATGAACGCACACCACACTATCCGGGAGGAGCGCCACACGCATGGCTGACTCTGATCCAAACATCGCTCATAGCGGACAGCCGAAGCTGGTTTCGCCGTTGTCCGTTGCGCTCGGCCTCTCGGGTGTCATCGACAAAATCGCATCGACTGCGGCGGAGCGTGAACTCGCACACCGTCTGCCGCACGACGAGATCGGCACACTCAAGGCGCACGGCTTCGGCGCGTTGCGCCTGCCCGCCGATGCCGGCGGGCACGGCCTGAGCTTGAGCGAACTTCTGACGGTAGCCCGCGATGTAGCGGCGGCAGATTCGAATATCGCTCACGCGTTTCGCAACCACTTGTGGCAAGTCGAAGCAGCGCTCCGGCGACGAGATCATCCCTTTCATGCTCACGTGCTTGCATTGACTGCGCAGAAGAAAACGATCGGACTGAGTTTCGCCGAAACCGATGCGCCCGCAGCAGGCGCACGATCGAGCCGCGTGCTCAGCAAGCTCGAATGGGACGATACGCAACAGCACTACGTCGGCTCAGGCGACAAGGTCTACGCGACGGGCAATCTGTATAACGACGCCTTCGTCGGCGTCGCTATCGAAAGCCGCGAGGGCCGCACCGTGCAATATGTACTCGAGCGCGGCGAAGGCGTCAGCGACGATGACGACTGGCAGGGTTTTGGCCAACGCCTGACGGGCTCCGGCACCGCGAGATTTCGTACTGTGACGGTCCCCGCCGCGCATGTTTATCCGCAGGATCCGCCGCGCTCCGACGAAGCTGCGCCTTGGGGATTTACCTTTCATCAGGTGTATCTGACGAACTGCATTGCGGGCATCGCGCGACGCGTCGCATTGGACGCGGTCGACGTGCTGCGCGCACGCAAGCGTAACTTCTATCACGGCGAAACCGCGCATCCCGCCGACGAGCCTGTGCTGCAGGCCTTGCTTGGCCGCATCCGCGCATATGCCGCGAGCGTCGAGGCGACAGCCGATCGGGCGGTCAGCGCGCTGCAGCGTGCATGGGACGCTTATGGCACGACCGACGAATACGACGCGACACTCGCTGCAACGTTCGCGGCTTCGGAGGCCAAGGTCGTGATTGACGATCTCGCGCCGCAGATTGCCACCTGGCTGATCGATCTCGGTTCAGGCTCGGTTGTCTCACGCGTCGGTGCGCTCGACAGGCACTGGCGCAATATCAAGGTGATGGCTTCGCACAATCCGCGGCTCTACAAAGAGCGTCTGCTTGGACAAAACCTGTTGACCGGGAAGCTTCCGCCGACAGGCGCATTCTTCTGATAGCAAGAGGCCACGTCGTAACGTGGCCCGCTGTCATTCTGTGCGATCAGTCGGCAAGCAGGCGGCGCACGCGCGGCGCCACTTCTTGCGCGAAGATTCGCATATCGGCCTCGAATGGCTGAAACTGCAGCATAAACAGTTCGATGCCCGCACGATGGAACTCAGCGATACGCTGGGCCACCGTGTCGTAATCACCGACCAACCCCGCCGCCGTTCCGCCGTTCGATCCCACGCGCGCCGATTGCGCGAAAGTCTGGATCATCACCACGTTGGGATCGATATTCGCCTTCTGGCGATCGCGCAAGGGCTTGTCGAGTTCGGCGAGTGCAAAGAGATGCGCAAGGTGTGCGTCGGCTTCGGCCTGCGTCGGTCGCGCAATCACGAACGCCGACAAGCCGAAGCGCAATGGAGCCTGCCCCGCTCGTCGGGTTCGCGCTGATACATCGCCGATCAGACGCGCGACATCGTCATACGGCTGGCCATTGATGAACCACACATCGCCGTGCGCCGCCACCAACGAGCGCGCCGGCTCCGACTCACCGCCCACGTAGATACGCGGACGTGCGCGGAACGGATCGGCGGGCCGCAGCGCGTAGTCGTCGATACGGAAATGATCGCCGTGATGATTCAGCGTTTCGCCGCGCAACAGCGCATCCACCACTGCGATCCATTCGCGGCCGTATGCATAGCGTTCATCGTGCTCAGGGAACCCGATGCCAGCATGCTCGAGTTCCGGACGGTTCCACGCGTTCACCAGATTGATCGCGAACCGTCCGCCGCTGATGTGCTCGATCTGCTGCGCCATCTTTGCCAGCACGACGGGATGATAGAGATACGGCTTGATCGCAGCGATGATCTCGATGCGCGAAGTCAATGCCGCCAGTGCCGCTGACGCCGTCCACGCTTCGAGTTGATCCAACGAAGCGTCGTGCGGGTTGATTGTATGCTGCGCGACGAGCACCGAATCGTAGCCGAGTTGCTCAGCCTCGAGCACGAGTGCCTTGTTGCGGGCCCAGGATGCATCGTAGGGTTCGTCGGGGTCCTGCAACGCTGCACGGCTGGCGTGCACGAGCGCCCAAATACCGAAGCGCGGGAGTGAGGTTGTTGCCATCGGTGCCTGATCGATACACGTCCATTGAGGACGTGTATGCTACCGCTGCATCCGTTCGCGCGATCTATTTTGTGCTGCTATCGATTTATCGAAATGGCATGTTGCACACATGCCGTCGATGCGGCTCAGCGTGTGTTCTAACCTGCAGGCACTTCGAACGCGCCGCCGGTTAGCACCTGATCGCGCAGCGTCACCGGCTAGGGCAGCGGTTCTGATGCAAATATGAGGCCGGCGCGTCAGGCTCAAGGGTCGGTCTGCTACCCGCAGAAACGAAAGTCCGGTCCTCGTAGTATCCGAACAGTCTGGTTGAGCAGGACCATCGAAACGTCAAGTCGGGAACGAAGGTGAACTTGGCTTCAAGCGATTCAGGAATGCCACGACCACCATTCCGGGCATTGAGTTGATGCCTCGGCATCCACAAGGGCCAGTTTGACCTCCGCGATCCCGGCTTCAGGGACACCGTTTCGGCCGCCGCCTGGAACGCTGTTCTCTTAAACTGACAAGGCATCCATATTTACTAAATTCTTGTCGGCTGGACCAACTATTTGCACCAGAGCCGCCAGAACGGACCCACACCGCGCTCAAGACTTTCTGCAGCGCATTGCCAAGTCCAGCGCTGATGCACGGCGCGAAACAGCGGCCACTAAACTGCCGGGGTGGTCCAGTCATCGGGTTCCCAAAGAGCCGAATTGCGGGTTGAGTCCAGTGTTTTTCGACGCTTCGCTTCCCCCGGTTGCGGCCTAAGCTCTGGCTCAATGTTCTGCACCGAAACAACGAGAAAACAGCGATGTCCACACGACTTCACCGGGCGTCTCGCGCGCTCGGCTCTGCCCTTGCCGTCGTGACACTGGTCATATCTGGCCCGGTGCTAGCCGGACATCCCACCCCGGTCGCCTCGCTATCCGCCGACGATCAGATTTTCATCAAGCTGCGTGACGCTGCGCGCGACAACGATCCCGCGCGCGCCGCGCGCCTCGCGAGCCTGATTCCGAATTATCCGGCGCCGGCTTATCTCAGCTATTTCCAACTCAAGCCGCGTCTGTTCACTGGTGCGGGGCATCCAAATCCCGACGCACCGGACGCGCCGGTGCTGTCATTCCTGCAACGCTACGACGGACAGGCGATCGCCGACCGTC
Source organism: Paraburkholderia bengalensis (assembly GCF_037126505.1). NCBI lineage: Bacteria > Pseudomonadati > Pseudomonadota > Betaproteobacteria > Burkholderiales > Burkholderiaceae > Paraburkholderia > Paraburkholderia bengalensis. The sequence continues at coordinate 16,143 of NZ_JACFYJ010000071.1, read as the reverse complement.
TGCGCAACGACTACCTTCGCGTGCTCGGAGCACGGCACGACTGGCCCAATTTCGATTCGCAATATGCAAAGTTCGCTCTCGACGACGACGCGCAGGTGAAGTGCTATGCGCTCGAGTCACGTCTTGCGCGAGGTGAAAATGTGGCGGACGCGGCGCGCGCCCTGCTCGTGGACCCGAAGTGGTACGGTGACGGATGCGTCGATCTGATCACTGCGCTCTACCGTAACCAGCAGTTCGGTTCGGACGACGTGTGGCAGCTGATTCGCCAGGGCTATGAACAGGGCGCGACGACGACGGGCGGAAGACTGGTCGATGCGCTGGGCGCGGCGCGACCAGACCCGCGGCTCCTCGAGCAGGCAACGAAAGGGCCACGTCTGCTGCTTGCCAAAGGCATCCCGCTGGATTCGGCGTCTCATCAACTCGCGTTGCTCGCCGTCACACAGTTGGCGGTCGGCGATCCGCAGGGCGCCGAGGCCACCTTCACCGTCATCGCGCCGTCGCTCAGCCTGGCGGAACGGGCTATCGGTTGGGGCACAATTGCCTATCAGGCGGCGATCAGGCAGCTACCGGGCGCGGTGAACTGGTATCGGCTGTCGGCGAACGCGCCCCTGTCGACTCAAGCCTACGAGTGGCGCACGCGCAGCGCCCTGCTGGCCGGGGATTGGACTATGGTGCGCTGGTCGATCGAGCAGATGCCGGCCGCCCTGCGCGCCCAACCCGCATGGCTCTACTGGTACGCACGCGCGTTAAAGGAGAGCGGCGAGGTGATGGCAGCCGACCAGGCATTCCGGACGATCGCGGCTAACTACACCTTCTATGGTCAGTTGGCCTCCGAGGCGCTTGGCCGGCAGATCGTGATCCCGCCGCAGACCCGCGTAACCGACGAAGAAGTTGAACGTGCCAGCCGGATACCAGGCTTTGAACTGGCAAAACGCTTTTACGCGCTAAATCTGCGCACGGAGGGTAACCGTGAGTGGAACTGGCAACTGCGCGGCATGACTGACCGACAGCTGATCGCTGTTGCCGAGTACGCGCGCCGCATCGAGCTTTATGATCGGGCGGTCAGCACTGCCGACAGGACACAGGCGGAACACGATTTTTCGCTGCGTTACCTGACGCCATTCCGCGCAATTGTGGAACGCGACACGCGGTCCACCGGCTTCGACGTCGGATGGGCATATGGCCTCATTCGCCAGGAGTCGCGCTTTATTATCAATGCGCGCTCCGAGGTGGGCGCGGGCGGCCTGATGCAGGTGATGCCGAACACCGCTGAGATGGTCGCGAAGAAGATCGGGCTCGGAACGATCTCGCAGGCGAGGATGAACGAACTCGACACGAACATTCTGCTCGGCACGTACTATCTGTCGATGATCTACAACCAGCTTGACCGTTCTGCCGTGCTCGCGACGGCCGGCTACAATGCCGGCCCTGGACGCCCGCGTAGGTGGCAGGCCAACCTGCCTCGCCCAGTGGAGGGCGCAATTTTCGCGGAAACCATTCCGTTCAACGAAACCCGCGACTACGTCAAGAATGTGTTGTCAAACACGGTCTACTACGCGGCGCTGTTCGATGGCCACCCGCAATCGCTGACGGAGCGGCTTGGCCAGATCGAGCCCCGATGACATCCTGCGCAACGCTGATGTGGGGATCGCACGCGCTTCGTAAATGTGATCCACCCGCGACACGTCGCACTAACGCTCGCAGCCTTGTTTGACGCATACACGCACCGGTCCTCGAGTCTCGACTTACGCTCATAAAGTTTTAGCCACAAACGGCCGATAAATCAGTGAACGTTTTAGACTTACTGCCTGTCCGACGGCTATCAATCACCTCGCTGGCGATTAAACGCGCTTTTTGTAAGGTGACGTAAGGCGAAGCCTGTCTGATCGGTTCAAGGAAGAGAAACCCAGTCATGAATGACATCGCCGCATGCGTCGCCATGATCGGACTTGATGAGAACAAGCAACTCATCGTCACCGCTTGCAATAACCAGTTTTTCCAGTTGACGGGCGCACCGGTCAACGACGCACAGACTTTTCCAGTTCCATTCGACGCAATGGTGACGGATTCGGTAGCGAATGAGTTCCGCGAGAAATTGCTCGCGTGCTTTAGGTCCGACTGGGTGCAGCAATCAGAGCAAACTCACGACATCCAGACAGGCGGCAACTGGTGGCGTCTGTCGCTTAAACCGATCAGGCATGAGAGCAACGGCGCCAGTGTGCACAAGATTCTCATGACTTGTCTCGACATGAGCGCAAGGACCGACCAAAGACAGGAGCCAGAAGTCGAGGCCTCGCGATATCGTGCCCTGGTCGACCTGGCCTACGACGCGATCGTGACGATGGACGAGAAGCACAACATCACTTTGTTCAACCGTGCGGCGGAGAACCTCTTCGGTTATTCGTCAGCCGAAGTAATGGGTCAGCCAATCGTAACCCTGTTGCCCGAGAAGTTCCGCGCTGACCACCCACGCAAGGTGAAGCAGTTCGCGGACTCCTACCAGCCGAACCTGCGGCGGGCGACTGCCCCACGTATGGACGAAACCAATAGCGTGTACGGTCAGCATCGTGACGGCTCGATCATACCCGTCGAAATCGCGGTCTCCAGAATCGACCTGAACGGTGGGGTCGAATTCATGGCGGTGGTACGCGACATCACCGATCGTGCCAGGCTAATGGAACTGCTGAAAAAGCAGGCCACGACTGACGCGCTGACAGGCTTGCCAAATCGTCGGGAGTTTCTGGAATACATAGAAACGTTACTTGGCGACACAGACGTGTTTTCGGTCTTCATTCTCGACATCGATTTTTTCAAGGAAATCAACGACGAGCATGGGCACGATGCCGGCGATGAGGTGCTACGCACGCTCGCGAAGGTTGGAGCGTCAATGATGAGCCGGCCATGTCTGTTCGCTCGTTGGGGCGGCGAAGAGTTTGTCGCGGCGCTGCGAGGCGCTGATGCCAGTCGCGCTTATGACATCGCGGACGCGTTGCGCAAACGTTACGAACGACAGGATTTCGCGCACATATCGCGCCTCAAACCGATTCCGTTCACGGTGAGTATCGGCGTCGTTACCCGCGAAGCACATGAGGCCGACGTGGACACGTTAATGAAGCGAGCGGACCGCGCGCTTTATCGAGCCAAGAAATCTGGCCGTAATCGTGTCGAAGCGGGATAGGTCATGTTTCAGCAAAACGCCGGACGCGCGCGCCGCATGCTGTCCCGAAACGGGCGGGATGACCGCCCGTTCGGTAATGGGATCAGGTCGCGGGGAAAAGCGGCCGCAAGGGCTCGGATCGGTGGGTTCGACCTTTAAAGCGCTATGGCCTACAAGTTGTGAGACGAACCACGTGCCGGCTGGTCGTGGTGGCGACGATGTGACGGTCTTCGAGCGCATTTCAGTGCGAAGACCGGCGACTTCGCAGTCGAAGAACCTCAGCTACATCGTGACGCCCTCGATTATGACGACGTCGTCGTCGCAGAGCCTGCTCACCTGGCCGCCGACGGATTTCAGCGTGACGCTCGAATGCACAATCACGGACCCCAGCGGCAAGCTTGTGACGAAGAAGTCCGTGACGGGTTCGGGCCACGCCGAATTCAGCGAGTTCAAGCATAACTTCGGCCTTGCCGCGCAGCGTGCGACGCTTGATGCCGTGCAGAAAATGCAGTCAGCCATGCAGGAGTCAGCAGAGCTTCGCCCGTAACCGCATTCCGCCAGCAATGAGGACGCCTCGTTCAACGGGCGCCCTCATTTCATCATCGCCGCAGCGCCCCCGGGGTCGGTTCCATTCCCCAAGCAAAAGCGAGCGCGACGATCTAATTCGGCGCCGACACTCACCTACAGCTTGACCGAACCGGGGAGCGGTCGGGCGACTCCAGACGACCTGAGCGCTGCCTCGTGGCGTCCCATGCCAAACATGCTGACTGCGGCGACGATAGTGGGAATCGCAACCAGGATGAACATGATGGGCTGGCCCAGATGCATCGCTAGCAGGGCTCCACCGACCGCCGAGCCCACGATCGAACCCACCCGGCCAATGCCAAGAGCCCAACTCACGCCGGAAACCCGGTTGGAGGTTGGATAGTAGGCCGCCGCCAGTGCATTGACGCCTGTCTGCGAGCCGCCCGTGCCAAAACCCGCCCCAAAGACTGCGAACACGAGCATCGGCAACGACGAAGCGACGCCGATGAGCAGGATAAACGTTGTGGCAATACCGTAGGTACCTGCGAGCACCAGACAGGGACTGTGCCTGTCCATCAGGCGGCCGATCAGCACGGCGCCAACTGTGCTACCCAGGGGCAGCGCCGCAGCGACCAATGCAGTCATACCCAGAGGGATGCCTGTTTCGTTAATGACCGTCGGCAGCCAGCTTGTGAGCAGGTAATACACCAGCAGGCTCATGAAGAAGGTAAGCCAAAGGCAGACGGTGCCGACGATCACGCCTTTGCTGAGAAGGTTGCGGACCGGGGAGCCCTTAACCTTGTTCTCGGGGACTGTGAACGTCGCATGGTCGAGGGCCTCATGCGGCGCGATGCGTCGGAGCGTGCGTGCCACTTGCTCCTGCTTCCGGCCGGACAACGCCAGGTACCGGACAGACTCGGGCAGAAGACATACCAGAACAGGCACTAGTACCAACGGCATTACGCCACCGAATAACAGCACGCCCTGCCAGCCATGCGCGGGAATGATCTGCGAGGCGACCACGCCTCCTGATGCCCCGCCTAACGTGAAGCCGCAGAACATGCTCGTCACCAATAGCGAGCGCTGTTTCCCGGGACCGAATTCGGATGTCAATGTAATGGCCGTAGGCATGGCTCCGCCAAGCCCCAGGCCAGTCAGGAATCGCAATAGTATGAGTCCGCGCAGAGAAGTCGCGTACGCAGACCACAGCACAGGACGCCGAAAAGCGCCACTGAAAGACAGAGGATGGGCTTGCGCCCAAACCGGTCGGCAAGCGGACCGAACAGGAGCGCGCCTATCATCAGGCCAAACAGGCCGCCGCCGAACACGGGCGCCAACTGAAGCGCGCTCAATGCCCATTGCTTCCTGATGGCAGGCGCAATATATCCGGCGCTTGCCGTATCGAAACCGTCGAACGCGACTGCCAGAAAGCACAGCGCGACGATCACAAGCTGATATCTCGTCAGGCTGTGCGAGTTGATGAAGTCCTCGACATCGACCGTTTTGATCGTCGCCATAGCGTTCTCTCTGTAGTCGCGAAGTCCGGGCCGTCTCCTTGAGCAGGGTGCTGGCAGCAAGCGTGCGCCGCGCGTTCTCAGGACTCGGTCTCCAGTGGCCTCGATGTTGTTCTTGCGTGATCAGCGATGAACCTGATCGCGCATCAGGTTTGAAACTCTGGAATGTCGGGTTTGGCGCCCCACATGCAAAAGCCGGTCGAATCGAACGGGAACTGGCGGGGACAGTAACTCGCCTCCTCGTTTGGCCTGATCAGCCGAACGCCTGTCGAATATTCGTAAGTCATTGCGTCAGGCCCCTCGAAGTAGAGAAAGATGGCGCCTGACGTTGGATGCCGCCCGGGCCCGAACCGGATAGGTACCCCCTTTTCACGCAGGACGTACCAGGCGCGCATGACGTCGTCGATGCTTTCGACCTGGTGATTGATATGTTGAATGCCGGCGAACGAGGACGGAAAAAGGGCGATCCTGTGATGTACCTCGTCGATTCTCAGCAGCGGCGCAGGTCCGATGCGGTCGCTCACGCGCGCATTGCACAGTTTCGTCCAGAAGATCTCGTCGCGCCGCGGATCGCTGGTGCGCAGACCCACGTGGCTGAAGCCGGTGATTCCGGCGTCGCGCGACGCAAAATAGCGGCGGCCGCTTTGCAAGGCGCCGAATACCAGTTCGATCCCGTTGCCCGACGGGTCCTTGAAACTGATGAACGCGTGTACGCGACGTTGATCGCACTCGTCGCGACTGCCGGCACGCACCTGGAAACCGTTCTGCTCTAACACCGTGCCCGCATGCTCGAGCGCCTCGTTCGTGACGACGTCGAATGCGATCGTATGGTCGCCCGGATCGCCCTCGAAGTAGACCAGCGTGTGATCGCGCTCATCGGAGCGCAGGTAGACCCACCCACCCTCGCGGCGCACCAACTGTAATCCAAGGATATCGGCCGCATACTTCGCCGCGGCGTCGATGTCGCGGGTACCGAGCCGAACATACCGGAGTTCGTGCAAATTGATCATGACAGGGACCCTGCGGTTCGCCTGTCTTCAGGATAGGAGCATTACCGCTGTGTGCATAATTTTCCTGCCAGGTCGCCTCGGGCGGCCTCCGGACGGAAGTAAACGAGCGCTGCCGATCAGCGACGGCCGCCAAGGATGCAACCGCCTGGCGAGTCCCTATCGGTTATTGAAGGATTTGGCCGCAACAAATGTGACTGGAACCGCCTTCCAACCGCAGGCGTATGTTGCCTAAGAAGCTTTAACAGTATGACTTTAGAAGTTATCGCCAGCAGATCGTCGAGCACGATCTCTCGGCCGGCATCGCCGTTGGCGTCGGGTCCTCGCGCGCTGCCGACTTCGCCACGCAGCGCACGCTCAAACAGCGCCGAGAAAACGCCCCGTGCCGCGCGCGTCAGTGCGCGTGGCGCAGTGGGCGATGAGCGTTTGCGCGCGCTTCGGCTTCGGCAATTCCGTCTCGAGCACGAGGCCGCGCAGCAGCATCGGCACAGTACGCAGGATGCCGAAGTAACGTGCGAGCGTCCACGCGACGTGCGGATCGTCGGCGAGAATGCGGCGCCCATCGTGTGCCGCGAGCACCGCGACGATCTCGCCGCGTGCATCGACGGCCACTTCATGGCGGCGCCATGAAAAGCGACCGCCCGAAAGCGCGAACGCAAAAGCTAGAAACGCAATGCATTGCGCGGCTGGCACGCCGAGAAAGAACACGAACTCGTGCGCGCCCGAGGCGAACACGAGCGGCGCGCAGGCCGCCGCGTCGCTTGCGCGCGCGGCACGGAACGTGAGCGCAGGCCAAGGCGCTTGCGCATCAGGCGCAGCGAAGGCGAAAGGCGTGGCGGTTACCGTCGACATGCGCCTTCACAATGCGAGCGAGCGCCGCAACCGTGTGCGTGATCTGCTGGGGTTCATGCGTCGAGCAAATGAAAAAGCGCAGCCGCGCGGCCCGTTCCTCCACTGCCGGAAAATGGGCTGCACGTTGATGCCTTCTTCGAAAAGCGCATTGGCCCATTGCGCGGCCTTCAGCGAACTGCGCGTGATGACCGGCACCACGGCGTAGCCTGCGCTCGTGCCGGTGTCGAGGCCCGCAGCGCGCGCTTCCTGCAGGAACTGATGGCCGCGCGCCTTCAGCGCCGCGACGCGCTCGGGCTGCGCCTTCAGCGTTTTGAGCGCAGCAAGCGACGCGGCTGCGAGCGCGGGCGCGAGGCCGACGCTATGGAGGAAACCGGGCGCGAGATGGCGCAGCATGTCGATGAGCGGTTGGCAACCCGCGATAAAACCGCCGCAGCCCGCCAGCGTCTTGCTCATCGTGCCCATCCAGAGATCGACTTCGCTCGACGGCACGCCGCAGTGCTCGCGAATGCCGTGGCCCGTTTCGCCAAGCACACCGAACGAATGGGCTTCGTCGACCATCAGAAACACACCATGGCGGCGGCGAATCTCGACAAAGCGCTCAAGTTCTGGATAGTCGCCATCCGTGCTGTAGAGGCCCTCGATGACCACCAGCACGTTGCGATACTCGCCGCGCACGCGCGCAAGCAGCGCATCGAGTTCGCGCCAGTCGTTGTGCGCGAAGGCCAGACGTTTTGCACCGCTTAGCTGGGCGCCTTGCACGATGCTGTTGTGGGCAAGCGCGTCGTGCACGATCAGGTCGCCATGGCCGAACAGCGCGCCGATCACCGTGACGTTGGTCGCGTGGCCGCTCACAAACGCCACGCAGTCTTCGGCTTCGTAGAACGCCGCGAGCGCGCGTTCGAGTTCGCGCTGCACGGGCCGCTCGCCCGCCACCATGCGGCTTGCCGAAACCGAGGTGCCGTAGCGATCGATCGCGTGCTGCGCGGCCGCCATCACAGCGGGTTCGGAGGCAAAGCCGAGGTAGTTGTAGTTCGCGTAGTTGATGTACTCGCGCGCGCCGATCGTCGTTGTGGCGCCAGCCATGCCTTCATGCACGCGAAAGAACGGCGACGCCACGTTCAGCGTCTCGCCCATCTGCTTGAGGAGCTTGACCTGCTGGTAGAGCGGCATCGCTTCGAAGCGCCCACGAGCGTCCCACGACGAAGGCTGCGCACCGGCACGCGCACCAGCAGGCGCGCAGGCGCCATCGAGCTGCGCCTGCGCCTCGCCCGAGACGCGCTCGAGCTGGCGCTTGAGCGCCGCTGCCGCGAGCTGCTTACGGATCTGATCGCCGATTCCCATCTGTTGCCTGTTCCCTGTACGGTCTGGCGCGCGACTTCAGTCCGCGCTTGTTGTGCTTTGAGCGCCGGCTTCGTTGACGGCGCATTCGGCCCATTCCCACGCGTCGCGCTCGGCGAGCAGCGCGGCGAGGAGCCGGTAGTTCATTTCATGGCTCGGCCGCAGCGCACTCACGCGCCCGAGCAACGGCGATCCCGCGAGCGCGAGGTCGCCGACGAGGTCGAGCACGCGGTGGCGCACGAATTCGTCGGGCAGGCGCATACCGCCAATCACGCGATTGCCGACGATCGACGCTGTACACGAAAGCCGCGCGCCGCGCAGAATCGGCGTGCGCTTCACGTAGCCGGCAACAATGGCGAGCAGCGCCCACTTCACGCGCCCATACGAGCGCGACGGCGCGATCTCGCGCGCGAACACGTCGGGCGTGAGCGCGCCTACCCAATGCATGTCGCCGAAACCCTTGAGGTCGTTGCGCACGCTGATCTCGTAGCGCGCACAGGTTCGATGCGCATTTCGCGGCGCTGAGCGCCTGCCCCGTCGCTCACCACGACAGGCTTTTTCACGCGGATAAAGCGCTGGGGCCGCACGAGCGCCATGCGCCCGCAAGCCTCAATCGCTTCGATCCAGGGCGCGGCGCTGCCGTCGAGAATCGGCACCTCTTCGGCGTCGAGTTCCACGACCGCGTGATCGATACCGCACGCGAGCAGCGAGGCGAGCAGATGCTCGACCGTGCGCACGCCAACGCCTTCGCCAGCACCCGCGCGCGCGATCAGCATCGTGCAAAGCGGCTGAGCCTCGCGCAAAGCGGGATGAGCGGGCAGCGTGGCTACTTCGCGGCCTGCTTCGAGCCGGCGGAACACGATGCCGTGGCCAACCGATGCGTCCCGCACTGGTAGGATGCGCACATTCACGCGCCGGCCCGTATGCAGGCCGTGGCCCGTGAGCGTCAGTTCGCGCGCGAGCGTGCCTTGCGTGTCGCGCCAGCCTTCGGGCGCCCTCATTCGACCAGTTCCTCGGCGCGCTTGCCCGCAATGGCGGGCGTCGCCTCTGTGGCGTTGACGTCAAGCGCATGCTTGCGCGCGAGATCGGCCGCGATCGCCGCCGTTTCGGCTTGCGCGGCGCTCTGCGCGTCGAGCGGCGAATCGTCAGATTCCGCGTCTGCCTCGATCGATTCGACGATGCGCACCGCGAGCGAACGCACGGTTGCCCCCTCGGGGATGGCCATGAACGAAAGCTTGACCTCGAAGGTCTCTTCGACCGCCATGCCGAGTTCCATGCCCATCAGCGAGTCCATGCCCATGTCGAGCACGGAACGCTCCAGCTCGATCTTTTCAGGCGCGAGATGCAGGATGCGCGCGATCTGCGCGCGCAGGGTCTCTTCCACTAGTGCGAGCGCTTCGGTGCGCGGCAGCGCCGCGACGCCGTAGCCTTGTCAGCAAGAACGTTGATGAACTCGCGCATCAACGGCGTCACGGCGAGCACGCACTTTCAGCCAATACAGGCGCTGGAGCCACTAACATCACTGAACCTAGCGGGACGTCGCCGCGGGTTCTTGCCCGATGGCGCACACCAGGGATAGCCATAGCGGGACGGGTCGGCGGCACGACTCAATAGCCAACGTCGCTGCCAACAGCCAGGACACCGGCCGCGGCATAGACAAGCTGCCCGTCAGAATGCGTATGAGCACCCGGCGCCATCGGGCGGAGGATATGCTCCTTGAGTCTCGTGACCGTAATCTCGCCGGCGCCGAATGGTCAGTCGAGCAACTAGGTGAGTCGCGAGGCCTTCAGTGGCTGGGAGCGGTCCATTTCGGAGTCACTCACGGCGAAACCTCGCGAGCTGGAGGCTTAGAGCCCGAAAAGATTGTGTTGAATCTGACGAAGGTGACCGGTAAGAACTTCGCTAGCCTGGTCGGCATCGCGGTCACGCAGCGCTTCGACAATGGCGCGGTGCTGCAATTCGTATTCTTTCCGGCGCTCAGGCGTCAGCGAGTGGCGTTTGAGCCGCCCCCATTCACCTTGCTCACGAACGCGGTTGGTCAGTTCGAGTATTTTAAGGAAAAAGGAGTTGTGCGTTGCCAGCGCAAACGTCCGGTGTAGTTCGCCATCCCAATGCTCGAATTCCTCCACCGTCTGCGCAGCTTCCGAGCGCTCGATGCATTCCATCATCCGTGCGAAGTCGGACGACGTGGCGTTGCGCGCTATCAGCTTCGGCATTAGCGGCTCGATGAGCAGTCGCGCTTCCATCAACTCAGCGGGGCTGGTCTGGGTGTCGGAAATCTCGTCGATGACAATTTCCGGCGGCGGCAATGCTTTCGCCGCACCGGGAAGCACGAAAGTCCCGCTGCCCACGCTCTGCGTTATCAGGCCTCGGTCCTTGAGGTCCTGCAATACACGCCTCACCGCACCACGCGACGCACCAAACTGCTCGCTCAATTGACGTTCGGCAGGAAGTTTGACGCCGTCACCCATGCGACCAGACGTAATCTCGTCGTAGAGATACGCCGCGAGCGCTCTTGCGCCGGTCGCCCTGACGGGGCTCTTCGCCTCGACTTCTCCCATCGCAATGCTCCCCTGTTGACTGGCTGAATCTTACCACAACATGTACCAATTGGTAGAGATATTGGTTAACCCCTACTTGCAGGAGGTCCAATATGGTTCTACAGTTACGCCATACGCAAACCAATTGGACTAACTAAGGAGCCAGTTAATGAAACTCGCAAACCTCCGTGTGGACGGCGATACGCTCATCGCCGTCGTGGATGCTGACAAATCGGTGTTCTGGCCAGTGTCGACGTTGGTCCCGGAATTCAAAGGCGACATGGTCCAATTGGTCCAGTCGTTCGCTCAATTCAAAGGCGACCTTCGCCCACGTGGCGAGGGTCGTCCGCTGAGCGACGCCACCGTACTCGCGCCAATTGACCAGCCGCGTCGCAACATCTTCTGCGTCGGCAAGAATTATCACGAGCACGCAGCCGAATTCCAGAACTCCGGCTTCGACAGTAGCGCCAAGGACGGTGAGCACGCACCGGAAGCGCCCGTCATTTTCACGAAGCCAGCCTCGACCATCATCGGCCCGGACGCCAAGATTCCCCGCCACGCTCCCGTGACAAGTCAGCTCGACTACGAAGCTGAGCTGGGCGTTGTAATTGGCAAGGCTGGCCGCGGCATCAAGAAGTCGGACGCGATGGACTACGTATTTGGCTACACCGTCATCAACGACTTCACCGCACGGGACCTGCAGAAGCTGCACCGTCAATGGTTCCTCGGCAAGTCGCTTGACGGCTTCTGCCCGATGGGTCCTTACCTGGTTACCGCCGACGAAGTCGACGGCCAGAATATCGACGTGAAGTGCTGGGTCAATGGCGAACTGCGCCAGAACTCGAACACCAAACAGCTGATTTTCGACATCCCGACGCTCATTGAGACGCTGTCCGCAGGCATCGAACTGCAACCGGGCGATGTCATCGCAACCGGCACGCCTGCGGGCGTTGGTATCGGGTTCAACCCGCCAAAGTTCCTGCAAAAGGGTGACGTGGTTCGCATCGAAATCGAGAACGTCGGTGTGCTGGAAAACGAGGTGGGCGAATGACAACTCTTCTGGTCAAGAATATGGCGGTGGAGGTCGACGGTGATGGACAGGCGGTTGTCTGTATTCACGGCCTCGGCGGTTCATCGAATAACTGGACGCCGGTTCTTTCTGCGTTCGAAGGTATGAAAGTTGTCCGTCCCGAGCTGCCCGGCAGCGCACGCTCGGCGCTCCCTTCGCAACCGTTATCTATCGACCTGTACGTCGATTCGTTGGCTGATGTTTTGAGCGAACTGGGTATTTCGAAAGCGCACGTGGTCGCGCACTCGATGGGCACCATCGTCGCACAGCATCTGGCCATCAAGCATCCCGAACTCGTGCAAAGCCTGGCGCTGTTCGGGCCGTTGCTTGCTCCGCCTGACCAGGGTCGCCCCGGCATTCAGGCTCGAGCAGCGCTATCGCGGGAGAAGGGAATCGCAGGCGTGCAGGAAATCGCCGACGCCATCGTGAAGGGTGCGACGAGTGCTGAAACGAAGGCAGAACGTCCAGTCACAGTCGCTCTCGTGCGGGAAAGCGTGATGCGTCAATCACCGGAAGGATACGCGCAAAGCTGCGAGGCATTGGCTGGCGCGCAAGCCGCTCCCGTCGAAAAGATTTCCGTGCCGACCTTGCTGGTCACCGGTGATGAAGATGGTGTGGGTCAACCGGCTGCCGTCAAGGCAATGGGTGAGCGCATCGCCGGAAGCAAGGTCACGGTCCTCTCGGGCTGCGGCCATTGGACGACCTTCGAAAAGCCCGGTGAGTGTGCCGCAGAGCTCAAGGCCTTTTACAAGTCAGTGCAGTAAGTCCCCCATCTACCGGAGGAGACATGAACAGAATCGCTTTTACCAACGTCAACATTTTCGACGGCACCGGCGCTGACCCCTATATCGGCGAAATTCTGGTCGAAAATAACCGGATTACCCGCGTCGCAAAAAATGGCGAGAGCGTGAATGCAAGTGGCGCGCACTCCATCGACGGGCGCGGACGGTTCATCATGCCTGGCATGACAGAGGCGCATACGCACTTCTCATGGAATGACCAGCCTTCCCTGTCGGCCATCCAGTTCATGCCGCCAGAAGAGCACATTCTGTGGTGCGTTCGAGTAGCGAAGCGGTATCTCGAAATGGGCTTCACGTCTGCGCTCGGCGCCGCTGCTGCGAAGCCGCGTCTGGACGTCGTGTTGCGCAATGCCATCAATGCCGGTGAGTTCCCTGGGCCACGCTATCTGGCCGGCAGCCAGGAAATTACGACCCTCGGTGGTCTGGGCGATAACACGTTGCCGCACCTGCCGTTCCGTGAACTCAACTTTGGCGAAGTCGTGAGCGGGCCGGAAGAAGTCCGGCGTGCAGCACGTATGTTCATCAAATACGGCGTCGACCAGCTGAAAATCAATCTTTCCGGTGAATATATCGCGGGAATCCCCGCGGAAGTTTCTCCGTTCTCCGAGGAAGAGATTGCCATGCTGGCTGCGGAAGCGAAACGCGCAGGCAAGCGTGTTGCGGCTCACGCCCGCTCAAGCGAATCAGTCAAACAGTGTGTCCGCCACGGCCTGGAACTGGTGTTTCACGCAAGCTTCGCGGACGAAGAAGCACTCGACATGCTCGAAGCAAACAAGGACAAGCACTTCGTCGCTCCGGGCATTGGGTGGCTTGTCAGCACGTTGTACCACGCCGAGAAGTGGGGTATCACGGAAGAAGTCGCGACCAAAATGGGCTACGCACGCGAGTTGGAAATCGCTTCCGAAACGCTCACCAAGATGCACAAGCGTGGCATCCGGATTTTGCCTGGTGGCGACTACGGCTTTGCGTGGATGCCGCACGGCACGAATTCCCGCGACCTCGAGCATTTCGTGAAATACATTGGCATGACGCCGAAGGAAGCACTGTTGTCGGCAACCCGGCTTGGCGGCGAACTGATGATGCAACCGGACAGCATCGGGAAGCTGGCCGAGGGGTACTACGCGGACATCGTGCTGGTCGATGGTAACCCGCTCGAAGACCTGAAAGTGCTGCAGGACCCCGCTAAGATTTCTCTCGTCATGAAAGACGGCGAACTCATTAAGAGCTGCTATGACATGAAGGCACCGGAGGGTGCCATCCATGTGACCGGCGGCAACGCACCGATGAGGGATGAAGGCGTCAAGAAAGCAATGCACGCCGAATCTCACTGAAGACAAGCCGGGGCGTCTTCTACACCGGCTGCTTTCCTGAAAAAGTAAAGCGAGCTCACTGCGTTTCGCGCGGTGAGACCGCGCTCGTTCAAACATCTGAGGCAGACAAAGAGATGTGTGATTGCATTGGTAAAGCCCTTGAATTGGGTATGTCGCGGCGCGGCTTTCTTGGTGCGGGCTGGAAACTGGCGGGAGCAGGCTTGCCGCTCCTTTTGGGCGTGCCCGCCAGCGCAGCCGAAGTTGACCAGCGCAATCAGTCGATGGCAGAAGCACGCAGCAAGGCGCAAAGCCACGACACGCGGCTCGTGCTTTTAGGTACCGCGGGAGGCCCGGTCTGGTGGCCGAACTGCGACAGGGAGGGCATCTCTTCTGCTCTGGTCGTCGGCGACGCGGTCTACGTAGTCGACTGTGGCGATGGTGTTGGCAAGCGCTACAAGCAGGCCGAACTCGGTCCTATCAATACCGTGTCCGGTATGACTGGCATGGAAAACCTGCGCGGCATTTTCCTGACGCATCTTCACTCGGACCATACCATCGATTATTTCAACCTGTTTCTGTACGGTTGGTACGACGGTCTGACGGGGGTAAAGCAGCCAGTCCAGATTTACGGCCCCGGTCGGCGCGGACAGATGGAGCCGATTTTCAATATCCCAGGGCAGAAAGTCTCCGCACCTCCGCCGGTCGTCAATCCCGAGAATCCGACTCCGGGCACGGTCGACATGACCAACTATCTGTATCAGGCATACGCACTGGATATAAACGACCGGCTGCGCGACGCACACCGTCCGGACCTGCGCACCCTGATGCAGGTACACGACATTGTCATCCCGCCAATTAGCGGCTTCAAAAGTCCGAACGAGACGCCCGTCCCGAAGATGGAGCCCTTTCTTGTTCACGAGGACGAACGCGTACGTGTCACCGCAACGCTGGTGAATCACTTTCCTATCTGGCCGGCTTTTGCTTTCCGCTTTGACACGGATGACGGCTCCGTTGTGTTTTCAGGTGACACGTCTCCGTGCGACAACCTGATAAGGCTCGCGCGGAATACAGACGTCCTCGTGCATGAAGTCATCGACACAACCTGGGTTGACGCACTCTTTCCGCCGCCAGTTGGCGAGAAGGAAGCCGCTTTCAAACAGCATCTGCTGAGCTCGCACACATCCATTGACGACGTGGGCAAGGTGGCTGAAGCAGCCGGCGCGAAAACGCTTGTGCTGTCGCACATCGCCCCGGGCCACGCACCGCGTGCAAATCTGATGCGGGCTCAACGCAATTTTTCGGGCCAGCTCATCATCGGCGAAGACCTGATGCAAATTGGCATTGGGCGGAAACGCGGTTAACCCACCTCGTTTTCCTGGGCAGGAAGGTTTATTCCCACATTCAGTGGCTACTTGCGTGTGGCTGACGTTCTGTAATATTACTAAAGAGGAACCTTCAGTTACTACGCGTTTTTCACGTGGATTCCGGGCCTGCTCGTGCAGCATGGCATGAGCATCACGCGCAGCTTCGGCTATTCCGTTGCGATGTATGTCGCGCAGGTGCCGGGCTATTTCAGCGCGTCGTGGTTCAACGAGCGCATCGGACGCCAGGCGACCATCGCCACGTACATGCTGCTGGGCTGCTTGTGCGCGCTCGGCATGGCGCTCGCGCGCACGAATGAAGAGAACATGCGCGGAGCCATAGACCGAGCCGGTGTCCGAAGCAATCCCAGGTATCCTGAAAGCACTCACCTATGGTCAGTCGTCGTCCGTCGTCTACAAGGCGACGTCCCCCCACTTTGGGGTTCATCCAGCGGAATTGCTATGGCAAAGACTGCAACGAAGACGGCAACCAAGACCGCAACGAAGCCTGCTCCGAAAGCTGCCAAACCGGCTACCAAGGCTGCCTCGGCCAAGGCTGCAAACGGGACGACGAAAAAGCTGGTCGCCGGCGCACCTGTGAAAGAGACGTTCACAAAGGCTTCGCTCGCCAATCACGTTGCACAAGCGGCTAGTGTTGAACCAAAAGCTG
>NZ_JACFYJ010000070.1:0-42153 GCF_037126505.1 Paraburkholderia bengalensis | reverse complement strand
CGAAGCCGCCGCTGCCCGATGCGGCGCCCGACGAACCCGACGAACCCGACGCGCTCGCGCTCGCACCGCCGCTGCTGTTGCCGCTCCCGCGTCCGCCGTTGGGCGCGCAGTCGCCGGCGTTGCCGACACATGTCTTGAGAAGGAACACGGATGCCGCGTCGTCCGCGGCTGTCGTCGATTCTGGTTGTGCGCCCGTCGATGCCGTGTCGTCGACGGCAGGTTGCGTCGCAGCCGACGCCCCGCTGGCAGGCAGGGTGGCATCGGCTGTGACGATCCACTTCGGAACCACTTCCTCGGCGGATGCGGCCTGAACGAACTGGGCCGCCATGAAAGTCCCCGCGCCAACTGCGAAGATTGCCGTACCCCGTAGTGTTAGGTAGTAGTACGTATCAAATGTTCTGGTTCTCATCGCACCCCTCCGACGAAACGACGGTCCGGCAAGCCGTCATTTCATGTCCACTGCTTGTAGTCTGTATTCGCTTGTTCGTGCGCGCCGGGCCGCTTGACGGCGAATCGAGCTTGCGCTCGTCGGCGTGCCGGATCGCCTCGCATGCCTTTTTCGACGGCATGTTGTGCGTGGCGCGCCTTGCCTGCCACTTCGCTGTCTCCGGCTTCTCGTGTGTGCGCGGCGCCCGTCGTCATCGACTTGTGGCGCCTCGCCGCGTGCGAGATCGCATGGTCCGCCCGATCGGCTGTCCTTTCTATGCGCCGTTGCGTCGCTCGTGTCACGGCGCGAAAGCCGCGTGCCCGAGGACTTCGTCGATACCGGCGGCGTCCCATGCGTGACTGTCATTTAGCGATAACCATGCCATTGCGCGCGGACGCCCGTCGCGCGTGGCATCGGCGCGTCGGTCCCGTTGCACGCGCATCGAAACGCGCGAAAAACGTTTCGCACCTGAAACGCGCGCCGCGATTCACGCGGCATTTCGTTTCAAGCGGGTGTGCGTTGCCGCGCGGCGTTCGATAAAGCCGGTTTCAGTTGCGCCGCTGCAGCGCGCGCAACTCATCGACAGGAATGTGGCAGCGGATGCCGTGACCGTTGCCGGCATCGGCGTAGGGCGGGTCTTGTTGCTCGCAGATCGCACCGATCTTGCGCGGGCAGCGCGTCTGGAAGACGCAGCCCGAAGGCGGCGCAGCGGGACTCGGCAATTCGCCCGAGAGCCGGATGCGTTGCGTGTGCGTCGCTGCGCCCGGTTCGCTGTCGAGCGACGGCACCGACGACAGCAGCGCTTCCGTATAAGGATGATGCGGCCCGTCGAACACGGCGGCGGCCGGCCCGATTTCGAGCAGCCGCCCGACGTACAGCACCGCGATGCGATCGGACAGATAGCGCACGACGTTCAGGTCATGCGAGATGAACACGTAGCTCACGCCGCGATCGCGTTGCAGGTCGGCAAGCAGATTGAGGATCGCGGCCTGCACGGACACGTCGAGCGCGGAGGTCGGCTCGTCGCACACGACGATGCGTGGATCGCCCGCAAACGCGCGCGCAATCGCGACGCGCTGCTTCAGGCCGCCCGACAGTTGCCGCGTGCGCGAAGGCAGATAGCGGTCGGGCAACCGCACGGCTTGCGCGAGCGACGCGAGCGCGCTCGCGCGCGTCGCCGCGCAGCGCCGACAGCCGCAATAGCGCGCGCCCGATCAGCCTTCGCACGGAATGCGCGCGGTTGAGCGCCGAGTCCGGATTCTGGAACACGATCTGCAGCGACTTCACCTGATCGTCGTTGCGACGCGTGACGCGCGGCGGCAACGGCGTGCCGTCGAGTTCGATCATGCTGCCCGCGTCGGGCGACACGAGACCGAGCAGCAGTTTCGCGAGCGTCGTCTTGCCGCTGCCCGATTCGCCGACGAGCCCCAGCGTTTCGCCTTCGGCGAGTTCGAGCGACACGTCGTCGACGGCGCGCAGCGCGGCGCCCGCGATGTGGAAGGTCTTCGATACGTTTTGCGCGCGCAGCACGGGCTTCGCATTGCGCACGCTTCGCGCTTGCGTGGGCACGTCGGCAGCCGTGACGCGCGGCAGTTCGATGGCGCGCTCGTGATAGTGACAGCGCGCCATCTGGTCGCCATGCGCGGCGCTCACGCGATACGGCGGCGGCGCTTCGCGGCGGCAACGCTCGTCGGCGAGACGGCAGCGCTCCGCATAGACACAGCCCTGCGTGACGGAACCCGGCTGCGGCAGGCTGCCCGCGATCGTGTCGAGCCGCTCGACGTCCTTGCTGCGGCCGACCGTCGGCAGACAGCGCAGCAGGCCGACCGTGTATGGATGACGCGGCCGCGCGAACACATCCTGCGTCGCGCCTTCCTCGACAAGCTTGCCCGCGTACAGCACGCCCACGCGCTCGCACATCCGGCCGATCACCGCGAGGTTGTGGCTGATGAACAGCACAGCCGTGTGGAACTCCGCGCGCAGTTGCGCGACGAGATCGAGCACTTCGGCTTCGACGGTGGCGTCGAGGCCCGTGGTCGGCTCGTCGAGGATCAGCAGAGCGGGTTTCGACGCGAGCGCCATCGCGATGACGACGCGCTGCTGCATGCCGCCCGACAACTGATGCGGATAGCTGTGCATCACGCGCTCGGGTTCCGCGATGCGAACCTTGCGCAAGATGTCGGCTGTTTGCCGGAGTGCTTCGTCATGCGTCGCGCCCGATGCTTCAAATGCTTCGGCGACCTGGCGCGCGATCGTCAGCGACGGATTGAGGGCGCGCGACGGGTCTTGATACACCATCGAAATCTGATTCGCGCGCATCTCGCGCAACGCGGCGGCGTCGAGCGCGTGCACGTCGCTGCCCGCAATTGAAATGCGGCCCGCCTTCACGCGGCCGTTGCGCGCCAGATAGCGCAGCGTCGCCATCGCAACCGTCGATTTTCCACAGCCTGATTCGCCGACAAGCCCATACGACTCGCCGCGCCGGATGCGAAACGACACGTCCTGCAGCACCTCGCGCTCGCGACCGCGCGTGCGGTACGCGACCGTCAAGCCGACGACGGTGAGGGCATCGGACTGCTCGCTCTTCGAGACGTCGAAGGCGGGAAACGAAGCGGGGGGCACAGGTGGCGACCGTCCGTTCATGCGTCGACGGCTCCTTGAACGGCATCGGCGATCAGGTTCACGCCGACCACCAGCGACGCAATCGCGGCGGCATCGAACACGACGGTCCACCACGCGCCGCCCGCCATCAGCGTGTACGACTCCGACAGCGCGAGGCCCCAGTCGGCGGATGGCGGCTGGATGCCGAAGCCGAGAAACGACAGCGTCGCGACCGCGAAGATCGCGTAGCCGAGCCGCACGGTGGCTTCGACGATGATGGGCGGCAGCACGTTCGGCAGGATCTCCGCGAACATGATGTAGAGCGCGTTCTCGCCGCGCAGTTGGGCGGCCGCCACGTAGTCGAGATGGCGTTCCGCGAACACCGCGGCGCGCACGGTGCGCGCCGTAATTGGGGTGAACGTGATGCCGATCACGAGAATCACGGTCAGATTCGATGCGCCCACGGCCGCCAGCGCGAGCAGCGCGAGCAGCGCGAGCAGCAGCGCGAGCAGCGCGTCGCGCGGCCGACCACGTTGTCGACCCAGCCGTCGAAGTAGCCGACCACGAGCCCGAGCGCGGTGCCCGCGAGCGTGCCGAGCAAGGTGGCGAGCGGGGCGATGGTGAGGATGTCGCGCGCGCCGACGATCACGCGCGACAGCACATCGCGGCCGAGTTGATCGGTGCCGAACCAGTGGCCATGCGCGGGCGGCGCGAGTGAGTTCAGCGGATCGGATGCGAACGGATCGAGCGGCGCGATCCACGTGCCCGCGATTGCGCACGCGATCCACCACAGCACGATCACCGCGCCGACGATGAAAGTCGGCGAACGTAGCAGCATGCGCAACGCGTCGAAGCGGCTGTCTTTCGCGCGCGGCGGCGTGCCGGGACCGGAACCGGGACCGGAGCCGGGACCGGAGCCGGAAGCCGGCGAGGGAAGCGTCGCGCTCATTCGGCGCTCCTCACGCGCAGACGCGGATTGAGCAGCACATACAGCGCATCGGCGGCGAGATTCGCGACCGTATACACCACACCGATGGTCAGCACGCCCGCTTCGAGCATCGGGAAGTCCTTGGCTTTGGCCGCGTTGTAAATCAGCGAGCCGATGCCCTGATAGTGAAACAGCGTCTCCACGACGACGAGCCCGCCGATCATGTAGCCGAGCTGCGTCGCGGCGACGGTGATGGTCGGCAGCAATGCGTTGCGCAGCACGTGTCGGCCGATCACGATATGCGGCGGCAAGCCCTTCAGAATAGCGGTGCGCGTGTAGTCGGCATCCAGCGCCTCGACGGTGCCCGCGCGCGCCATCCGCGCGATGTAGCCGAAGAACACGAACACGAGCGGCAGCACGGGCAGGATCAGATGACGAAGCTGCGTGAAGAGGCTTGCGCCGGGCGGCCACGTTGCGTCGATGGGGAGCCACTGCAGCCACACGCCGAATACGAGTATCAACACGATCGACGAAACGAATTCAGGCACGACCGTCGCCGACAAGCCCGCGATGCTGATCGTGCGATCGAGCCAGCGTCCCGCATGCATCGCGGCCCACACGCCGCCCGCGATGCCGAGCGGCACGACCACGACGAACGCGAGCAAACCGAGCTTCGCGGAGTTCGCCAGCGCGCTGCCGATAAACGGCGCGACGGGCTCGCGAAACGCGTACGACAGCCCCATGTCGCCGCGCACGAAGTGCGTGATCCATTGCATGTATTGCGTGAGAAGCGGCCGGTCCGCGCCGAGCTGATGATTGAGCGCGGCGACGGCGCGCGCATCGGCGAGCGGGCCGAGGATCGCGCGGCCGATGTCGCCGGGCAGCAGTTGGCCGCCCGCGAACACGACACGACCAGCAGCCACAGCGTGATCAGCGACAACCCGACGCGCGTCGCCACGAAGCGCGCGACACGCGCCGCGCCGGACTGGCCGCGAGCGACGGTAGGCGTGGTAACCGTGGACGACATCGAGGTTCCTTGCTCGCGGCGTGGCGCGCGATCAGGCCGTGAGCGTCGCGCGATCGAAATACAGCTGCGCGATCGCGGTGAAGCGCACGCCGTTCAGCTGCTTGCGCGCGGCGATCAGCTGATCGTAGAAGAACGGGAACACCACGGGCGTTTCGTCGAGCAGCAGCGTCTGGATCTGCGCGGAGACTTTCTTCTGCGCGGCGAGATCGAGTGCGGCCACGTAATCAGCGACCAGCTTGTCATACTGCGGGTTCTTGAAATGCGCAGCGTTCCACGTACCCGAGCTCGACAGCGGCGCGTTGAGGAACACGTTCGGCACGCCGCGGCTGCCGTAATCGGTGATGCCGAGCGGCGAATCGAGCCAGTCCGATTTGCCCGGCGTACCCGCGCCGTAATACTGCGACTGGCTCTCCACTTTCAGATTGACGCGGATGCCGACCGCCTTCGCATAGTTCTGCACGACGACGGCAAGGTCGGGAATCTCCATGAACTTTTCGGTCGTGAGCGTGACGTCGAAACCGTTCGGCACGCCCGCTTGCGCGAGCAGCTGCTTTGCCTTCGCAACATCGATCTTGCGCTGCGGCACACCTGCATCCGACGACGGAAACACGGGCGCGAACGGGCTGTCGTTGCCGACCTGCGCGCGGCCCTTGAAGAGACCCTTGACGATCACCTCGCGATCGAGCGACAGCGCGAGCGCCTGGCGCACGCGCTTGTCCTTGAACTGCGGGCTGTCGACGCGCATGTGAATCTGCCGGTGCGCACTCGACTTCACGCCGACCACCTTGAACCCGGGATTGTTAATGAGCCCCTGACCGCCCTGCACGGTGAAGGTGGGCATCACGTCCGCCTGATGACCTTGTAGCGCGAGAATCTGCGCCTGCTGGTCCGCATAGAACGTGAACTGCACGCGCTGCGGCAGCGCTTTTTCGCCCCAATAGTCGGGATTGCGCACGAACGATGCGCCCACTTTCGCCTGATACTTTTCGAGCTTGAACGGTCCCGTGCCGATGAAGGTCTTTTCGTAGCCGCCAGCGTAGTTCGCGGGCAGCATGATCGCGTTGTAGTTATCGGACGAAACGTAGTACGGGAAGTTGCCGTTCGGCGCGTCGAGATGGAACTCGACGGTGTGATCGTCGACGACCTTCGTGCCGCCCTTCGACAGCACGCCCTTCAACGTGGACAGCGCAGCGGACCCTGCAGCGGGATCGGCGAGACGGTCGAAGGTCGCGGCGACGTCCTTCGCGGTGAACGGCTGGCCGTCGTGGAACTTGACGTTCTCGCGCAGCTTGAAAGTCCACACGTCGCCCTTGTCGTTCGGCTTCCACGACAGCGCGAGCGAAGGCCGCAGCGTCTGCTTTTCGCCGTCATCGTCGATCAGGAACTCGCCCGTCTGGTTCAGCAGGCAGAGGCTCGCGGAATCGGTGACCGTCATCGGATCGACGGCGCCCGCGGGCATCAGATGGGCAACGCGGATCGTTGCGTTGACTCCAGCGGCCGCTTGCGCGCGGGCGCTGCGCGGCACGAGCAGTCCGCCGACCGCGAGCGACATCCCGATCACGCTCGCGTAGCGCAGCAGTTCGCGCCGCGTGACGCGGCCAGCCAGAAATTCGTCGAGGGCGTGATGGCCGAGGGCGTCGGCGCTGCGGCGCGTCGCCTCCACGTCGAGCGGTTCGACAAGGTCAGGTGCGAGGCGCGGGTCCGCGGAATTCTTCATCGATAGTGGGTCCGATCCGTTCTGTTGGGACGCCGCCGGCTTTCGCGCGAGGCGCTGCGGTGGTTCTGCGACGACGATGCGGGACCAGTTTAAGCGATTGCCTCCGGATTGGGAGCAATTGCGCCCGCGCACGCTTGCCTTCAGACGAATCGGCGGCGCGGTTGTGTCGCGCGCACAACGGCGCAGTGCGTCTGGCCGCGCGCGGTGCGTGCTGTGGTGGCTGCTGTGGCGGCTGTTTCGGTGCCCCGGCAGCGGGCGCCGCCGTCGCGCGCTTGCGCGCTGTGCGCTCAGCGCGGCGTGGCGGGCCTGCGCCAGCGATGGAACAGGATCGAGCCGATCCAGCACAGCACGAACACGCTGACGATACCGTAGCCCAGCAGGCCAAAGCGCTCGTTGACGGCCGCGACGGCGTCCCACGCGCCGCCGTTTAGTCCGAGCGTGTCGGCTAGCAAGCCGAGTGCCTCGATGCCACCGATCGCGATCGCGACCACCGCCGACACGAACGTGATGCTCGCGTTGTAGTAGAGCTTGCGCTTCGGGTCGTCCATCGCCCAGCTGTATGCGTGGACCATCAGCACGTTGTCGGTGGAATCGACGAGCGTCATGCCCGCCGTGAAGAGCGCGGGAAAGACGAGGATCGAGTAGAGCGGCAGGCCCTTGCCGGCCTCGGCGGCGGCGATCGCGAGCAGGCCGATTTCCGTCGCCGTGTCGAAACCGAGGCCGAACAGCACGCCGACGGGGTACATGTGCCAGCTTTTCGTCACGAGCCGGAAGAGCGGCTTCAGCGCGCGCGACAGCAGACCGGCGGGCGCGCCGCGCGACGCTTCTTCGGGCGTCAGCTGGCCGCCTTGCTGCACGTGCCGGTAGCGGCGCCAGACGTCGCGCAGAATCGTGAGGTTCACGGCAGCGAGCACCAGCAGAAAGCATGACGAAACCATCGTCCCGATCGTGCCGCCGACCGCGTGAAACGCTTCGAAACGTCCCTGCAGCGACAGCGCCGTCAATGCAATGCCGACGGTCGCGGCGATCACGATGCTCGAATGCCCGAGCGAGAACGCGAGCCCGATGCCGAGCGGACGTTTGCCTTGCTGCATCAGCTTGCGCGTGACGGCGTCGATCGCGGCGATGTGGTCGGCATCGACGGCATGGCGCAGGCCGAAGCCATACGCGAGCAGCGCCGTGCCAAGCAGCAGCGGATAGTCGCGAAACGCGATCAGCGCCCACGCCCACGCAGCGAGATTCGCGGTAATCAGTCCGGCGTACAGCGTGACGAGGCGAGGGCGTAGCGAAGAGGTCGGCGTCATATCGTGAGGGCGGCGTCGGCTTTGGGCTTGCGTTCAGTGATCGTGCGGATGCTTGTGGATGGGATCGACCCAGTACACGGTTTCCGGCTGCTCGACGGCATCGATGTTCAGGTTCACGACGACGGCTTCGTTGTCGCTGCGCACCAGCACGCATTCGAGGGGATCGTCGGTGCTGGCGTTGATCTCCTGGTGCGGCACGTACGGCGGCACGAAGATGAAGTCGCCGGGACCGGCCTCCGCTGTGTATTCCAGATGCTCGCCCCAGCGCATCCGCGCTTGACCGCGCACGACATAGATGACGCTTTCGAGCGCGCCGTGATGATGCGCGCCCGTCTTCGCATTCGGATGGATCGTCACGGTGCCCGCCCATAACTTTTGCGCGCCGGCGCGGGCCGCGTTGATCGCCGCGGCGCGGTTCATGCCGGGCGTTTGCGGTGTGTTCGTGTCGAGCTGGTCGCCTTTGATGACCTTGACGCCGTGTTCGCGCCAGTCTGTTTTGGGGTGATCGGCCGGGGTTGGTGTTGGATCTTTGTCGGTGCTCATTACTCGTCTCCTTTGCCCACTTTGATCGTCGTTTATTCTGGCATGGTCAAAAACGTTTTTGTTTTTGGGGTTTGCTGGTATCGGCGTTGCGCCTTCGGCGACACCACGGACCACGGCGGCGAAGTCATCACCGCCACTGGAACCATGCGATATCTGGGTGTCCGCGTCGCCCGTAAGGGGATCTGGTAAGGTGTCCGCAGCACCTGGACATCATTCTTTGGAAAACCAGCTGCCGCTCGGCACCGTGGCAACACAAGAGCAGCGCAAAGCAACTCGCGCATGCCAGCGTAAATAGCAGACATAAAAAAGGCCCGCTCAAAAGAACGGGCCCGCACAACAAAAAAAAGAAACAGCTACTTCGACTTCGAATTGATAATCGCCTCCGACACATTCGTCGGCGTCTCAGCGTACTGCTTGAACTCCATCGTGTAAGTAGCACGCCCTTGCGTCAGCGAACGAAGAGAAGTCGAGTAGCCGAACATCTCCGCCAGCGGCACTTCCGCGCGCACCAGCTTGCCGCCGCCACCGGCGATATCCTCCATGCCCTGCACGATGCCGCGGCGGCCCGACAGGTCGCCCATCACGTTGCCCATGAACTCTTCCGGCGTTTCGACTTCGACGGCCATCATCGGTTCGAGCAGCACGGGCTTCGCCTTGCGCATCGCGTCCTTGAACGCCATCGAGCCGGCCATGCGGAACGCGTTCTCGTTCGAGTCGACGTCGTGGTACGAACCGAACGTCAGCGTCACCTTCACGTCCACCACGGGGTAGCCCGCGAGCACGCCTGCTTTCAAGGTTTCCTGAATGCCCTTGTCGACAGCCGGAATGAATTCGCGTGGAATCACGCCGCCCTTGATCGCGTCGATGAACTCGTAGCCCTTGCCCGGATCGGGTTCGAGCGAGATCACTGCGTGACCGTACTGGCCGCGTCCGCCTGACTGCTTGACGAACTTGCCCTCGACGTCCTCGACCTTGGTGCGCACCGTCTCGCGATAGGCGACCTGCGGCTTGCCGACGGTGGCCTCGACATTGAACTCGCGCTTCATCCGGTCGACGAGAATTTCCAGGTGCAGCTCGCCCATGCCCGAGATGATCGTCTGGCCGGATTCTTCGTCGGTGTTGACGCGGAACGACGGGTCTTCCTGCGCGAGACGATTGAGCGCAATGCCCATCTTCTCCTGGTCGGCTTTCGTCTTGGGCTCGACGGCCTGCGAGATCACCGGCTCAGGGAAGATCATCCGTTCGAGGATGATGATGTTGTTCGGATCGCACAACGTGTCACCCGTGGTCGCTTCCTTCAGGCCGACGGCGGCCGCGATATCGCCCGCGCGCACTTCCTTGATTTCCTTGCGCTCGTTCGCGTGCATCTGAAGAATGCGGCCGAGGCGCTCCTTCTTTTCCTTCACCGGGTTGTAGACGGTATCGCCCGATTCGACCACGCCCGAGTACACGCGGAAAAAGATCAGCTGACCGACGAACGGGTCCGTCATGATCTTGAACGCGAGCGCGGAGAACGGCTCGTCGTCGCTCGGATGACGCTCCGCTTCCTTGTCGTCCTCGGTGTGGCCGAGAATGGCGGGCACGTCCACGGGCGACGGCAGATAGTCGATCACGGCATCAAGCATGGCCTGCACGCCCTTGTTCTTGAACGCGCTGCCGCACAGCATCGGCACGATTTCGTTCGCGATGGTGCGCTTTCTGATCGCCGCCTTGATCTCGTCTTCCGTCAGGCTCTCGTGATCGGTGAGGTACTTTTCGAGCAGCTCTTCGCTCGATTCCGCCGCCGCCTCGACCATCTTTTCGCGCCACTCGTGCGCGAGTTCCTTCAGGTTGTCGGGGATCTCTTCGTACGTGAACTTGATGCCCTGGCTCTCGTCGTCCCAGACGATCGCCTTCATTTTCACGAGATCGACCACGCCCTGAAAATGCTCTTCCGCGCCGATGGGAATCTGGATCGGCACGGCCACGCCCTTCAGGCGCTCGCCGATCTGCTTCTGCACGCGGAAAAAGTCCGCGCCGACGCGGTCCATCTTGTTGACGAACGCGATACGCGGCACCTTGTACTTGTTCGCCTGACGCCATACGGTTTCCGACTGCGGCTGGACGCCGCCGACCGAGTCGTACACCATGCACGCGCCGTCGAGCACGCGCATCGAGCGCTCGACTTCGATCGTGAAGTCGACGTGCCCCGGCGTGTCGATGATGTTGATCCGGTGCTCCGGATAGTTGCCGGCCATGCCCTTCCAGAAGGCCGTCGTGGCCGCCGATGTGATCGTGATGCCGCGCTCCTGCTCCTGCTCCATCCAGTCCATCGTGGCCGCGCCGTCGTGAACCTCGCCGATCTTGTGGGTCACGCCGGTGTAGAAAAGAATGCGTTCGGTGGTGGTGGTCTTGCCGGCATCGATGTGAGCACTGATACCGATGTTCCGATATCGCTCGATAGGAGTCTTGCGGGGCACGTGAACCTCCATGAGTAGGCGCGCCGGTAAATGGCGCCGGACTTTCCGCCTGGTTGCTGCGGGGGCCCGGACGACTCGGTGCTGCTGGTGAGACTATAAGAATAGCGTGTCGCCCCGGCTTTTGCAGGAATCCTGCCAGCGCGCGCCCGGCGGTGCGTTGCGGGCGCGTTGCGGCGCAGCGGACGCAAAAAAGCCGGCGCGCCTTGCGGCTGCGCCGGCTCGTCATGAAGCGGCGACCGTGAACGGTTCGCGCGACGCCTATTGCGGCGCGGGCAGACCCTGAATCTTCATGCCGGGCTTGATGCCCTTCGACTCGAACCAGCCCTTGCTCATTTCGAGCGCATATACGCCGTTGTTTCGCGGGCAATGGTTGTTGGTGGTTTCCGCCTGCATCTCGTCGATGTCGGTGATCGTGCCGTCCGCGCGCATGAACGCGATCGACAGCGGGATCAACGTGTTCTTCATCCAGAAGCAATGCACGGCGTTCTCGCCGAACACGAACAGCATGCCTTCATTCGGCGCAAGTTGCGTGCGATACATCAGGCCTTGCTCGCGATCGGCATCGTTCGCTGCGACGGCGGCGTCGATCACGAACATGCCCGCGCTCAGCTTCGCGCGCGGAAAATCGCCAGCCTGTTTTGCACCCTGAGGCAGCTGCTGCGCGTGAGCGTCCTGCGCGGACAGCGCGGCAAGCGAAACGGCCGACAATGCGGCAATGGGCAATGCAATGGCAATCGCGAAGCGCGCGATCAACGGGCGCAGTGAAAATCGCACGACGTAGCTCCTTGCTGAATATGAACCGCGAATGTTACGCGAGCGCGTCAAAAACAAAAAGGCAGAGAGCCCTGCGGCCATCTGCCTTTCAACGCCGTAAGAACGGCAATACTGCAAATTCTTGACTGCGTTATTGCGACAAACTTATTCCGAAGCTGCCGATGCTGCTGCGGGAGCTGCTGCCTTCTTGTGCGACTTCTTGTGCGAAACCTTCTTCGTTGCCTTGTGCGACGAAGCTGCTGCTGCGGGAGCTGCCGAAGCTGCTGCCGGTGCCGAAGCTTGTGCGAATGCTGCCGTTGCGAAGAGACCAGCGACCAGAGCGGCGATCAGTTTGTTCATTGTGTGAATCCTCAGCTTTAGTTAATTAACCCAATGACCCGGTTAGATTGAGTCATGTCGTTAAACGTGCCGTCATCCTTTCGGTTGACATCCGCATCGAAGAAATTTTCTTTGCGGCTGCGAGCGTTCAGACACCTTCGTACACGTCGTTGGAGCGGCTTGTTTCAAAGGCTCTTGAGGCTGAATGCCGGACAGCTTCAGCGGCATCTGCGTCGAATAACGCGTGACGCGACGACACGGTTGACGAAATTTTCGAGGAATTTTTTGAGATGCGATAAAGAGGCGCATTCAGAGGCGCATTCAATCCGCGTGCGTCGTTTCGCCACCATTTTTCAAACGGCGCAATCGAATAAAAAAGCAATGTCGATACAACGGCTTAGCCACCCGGTGACGCGCGTTTCATAGGGGTGTCGCTTGCTATGCGCGGCCGTCCCACGGCGCGCGCGGCGGCAGTTCCGTACTCTCGCCGGGCTGCAGGCCGAGCGAAAAAATATCGAGCGCGCCGACGCCGACGCGCACGAGACGCAGCGTCGGAAAGCCGACAGCCGCCGTCATGCGGCGCACTTGCCGGTTCTTGCCTTCGGTGATCGACAACTCGATCCACGTTGTCGGAATCGCGGCGCGATAGCGGATGGGCGGCGTGCGCGCCCACAGCGCATCGCCCGGTTCGACGAATTCCGCGCGGCACGGACGCGTCACATAGTCGCCGAGATCGACGCCGCGCGCGAGTATTTTCAGATCGCTCGCGCCCGGCACGCCTTCCACTTGCGCCCAATAGCGCTTGATCAACTTGTGCCGCGGCTCGGCGATGCGCGCCTGCAAGGCGCCATCGTCGGTGAGCAGCAGCAGGCCCTCGCTATCGGAGTCGAGACGGCCAGCGGGATAGACGCCGGGAACCTTCACCCAGTCGGCGAGCGACGCGCGCGTTTCGTGCGGCGAGAACTGGCAGATCGTGCCGAACGGTTTGTTGAGAGCGAGCAGGGTCATGCGCGGACGATGCGTGATGCCAGAAGGCGGGATTCTAATGCATAATCGAGTTCGGCCATTCTTATGTCTTATATAAGATATAGGACATCGGATTTGTGTTTCGGATGCCGGCGCTGCATTTGGGCGTATCAGTGGTCGTGCCAGGCACGAGGTCTGCCGGACGTGGGCTAGAATAGCCGCCTGGCCGCTGCTGCACCGGCATCCCGCAGCAGCGTAGCGCCTTGGCTCGCGCGACAAGAAAGGGCGCCCCGGTTTCGCAATTCCAACCTGTTCTCACAGCACAGCTATCACTGGAGTCCGATCATGGCGTATCAGCACATCACGGTTCCGGCAGACGGTGACAAGATCACAGTCAACCCGGATTTCTCGCTCAACGTTTCCGACCAGCCGATCATTCCGTACATCGAAGGCGACGGCACGGGCGTCGACATTACGCCCGTGATGATCAAGGTCGTCGATGCGGCTGTCGAAAAGGTCTACGGCGGCAAGAAGAAGATCCACTGGATGGAAATCTACGCGGGCGAGAAGGCGACCAAAGTCTATGGTCCCGATGTATGGCTCCCGGACGAAACGCTGCAGGCCGTGAAGGAATACATTGTGTCGATCAAGGGACCGCTGACGACGCCCGTCGGTGGCGGCATCCGCTCGCTGAACGTCACGCTGCGCCAGGAGCTCGATCTGTATGTGTGTCTGCGTCCCGTGCAGTATTTCAAGGGCGTGCCGTCGCCGCTGCGCGAGCCGGAGAAGGTCAACATGGTGATCTTCCGCGAGAACTCGGAAGACATTTACGCGGGTATCGAGTGGCCGGCGGGTTCGCCCGAAGCGAAGAAGGTCATTCAGTTCCTGCGCGACGAAATGGGTGTGAAGAAAATCCGCTTCCCCGATTCGTCGGGTATCGGCGTGAAGCCGGTATCGCGCGAAGGCACCGAGCGTCTCGTGCGCAAGGCGATCCAGTACGCGATCGACCACGATCGCCGCACGGTCACGCTGGTGCATAAAGGCAACATCATGAAGTACACGGAAGGCGCATTCCGCGACTACGGCTACGCGCTCGCGCAGAAAGAGTTCGGCGCGGAGCTGATCGAAGGCGGCCCGTGGATGAAGCTGAAAAATCCGAAGACGGGCGGCGACATCGTCGTGAAGGATGTGATCGCCGATGCGTTCCTGCAGCAGATCCTGTTGCGTCCCGCCGAATACGACGTGATCGCGACGCTGAATCTGAACGGCGACTACATCTCGGACGCGCTCGCGGCGCAGGTGGGCGGCATCGGCATCGCGCCGGGCGCGAACATGTCGGATACCGTCGCGATGTTCGAAGCGACGCACGGCACCGCGCCGAAATACGCGGGCAAGGACTACGTGAATCCGGGCTCGGAAATCCTGTCGGCGGAAATGATGCTGCGGCATCTGGGCTGGACGGAAGCGGCGGACGCGATCATCAAGTCGATGGAAAAGTCGATTCTGTCCAAGCGTGTCACGTACGACTTCGCGCGCCTGATGGAAGGCGCGACGCAGGTGTCGTGCTCGGGCTTCGGCCAGGTGATGATCGACAACATGTAGGCGCCGTCCGCCTGATCGTGTGCTGGTTGTGCCTTGAGCGGGACCCCGGCGTGCGCAGGCCCGCCGGGGTTTCGTCTTGAGCCTGCGTTTCACGTTCGCGTTCGCGCGATCAACGCGGCGAACCGGGCTGCGTTATGATCGGGCGATTCCTTTCCCTGTTTTCGCATCGCTTGTTTCGCGGGTTATCGCACATTTTCTGTTCGCAGACGTGATGAAGCTCTGGCGCAATTTCTGCGCACGCATTGTCGTCGCGCTCTTGCTCGCCTTGTCCGGGGTGCAGGGCGCGCCGGCGTGCGAGCCTCACTCTGCGCCGGTTCGGGCCACGGGCATCCACGCGCCGTGGCGCGCCAGCCAGGCGGCGCCGCATTGCGCCGTGTCAATGGACATGAGCGGATCGGGTTCTCCTTGCCAGCGCGACCACTCGCTGTGCTGCATCACGGCGTGCGGCGCGCATTGCGGTGCGCATTGCAGCGGATTGGTGTCGGGTGTCGCCCCGCCCGCGCGGGTCGCGTCGACGGAACGGCCCAAGGCCGTCAGCGATGCCGCGCGCGCCAGCGTCACACGCGCACCGCCCGTGCGGCCGCCCATCGCGTGAACGTGTCGTGTCGGCGCTTTCAGCTAGCGCTACCCGAACCGATGCGTGAGTCAATCCTTCACGCCCGTCGTCACACGATTCATGCGGTCCGCGCGATCGCCTGATTGCCGCGCCGCATCAGCAAGGAACCGATCCATGATTCGCAGGGATTTTCTCGCTCGCACGTTGAGCGTCGCCGTCGCGTCGCTTTTTGCGCGCAACGTCTTCGCGCAGCACTCGATGCACGACATGCACGGCATGTCCGGCATGTCGGATATGGACGACATGCCGGGAATGTCGCCGTCTCACCCGAGACCGCCCGCCGGCCAGAAAGCGGCCGCGCTCGCCCCCGAAACGGCCTTGCCCGCAGGCGCGCCGCTTGCCGCGTTGCGCAAGCTCGCGAACGAAAGCAGCGAGCCGGGCGTATTTCGCGCGACGCTCGTCGCACAGCCCGAGCGCCGCCAGTTGATGCCGGGGCATCCGACCGCGATGTGGCTATACGGCGATGCGCCGCAAGGGCCGACTTCCTCCCGCACTGCCGGCCCGCTGTCCGGCCCGCTAGTCGGTCCGCTGATCGACGTGCGCGAAGGCGATACCGTCGAAATCCGCTTCGTCAACCGGCTGCCGCAGCCGTCGACGATCCACTGGCACGGCCTGCCCGTCCCGCCCGATCAGGACGGCAATCCCACCAGCCCCGTCGCGCCCGGCGCGAGCCACGTGTATCGCTTCACATTGCCGCCCGGCAGCGCCGGCACATACTGGTATCACCCGCATCCGCACATGATGTCGGCGGAGCAGGTGTTTCGCGGGCTGGCCGGGCCGATCGTCGTGCGCGCCGCCGACGACCCGCTCGCCGCATTCCCCGAGCGCCATCTGTTCTTCTCCGACCTAAAGTTGGCAAGCGACGGCTCCGTCGCGCCGAACGACATGATGGACTGGATGAACGGCCGTGAAGGGCAATTCGTGCTGGTGAACGGCGCGCGCCGGCCGCGCATCATCGTTGCGCAGGACGAGCGCTGGCGTCTGTGGAATGGGTGCAATGCCCGTTATTTGAGATTGTCGCTGGGCGACACGCTGACCTTCACGCAGGTCGCCACCGATGGCGGCCTGCTTGCTGCGCCCCGCGACGGCTTGACGGAACTGCTGCTCGCGCCCGGCGAGCGCGCCGAGATCATCGTGCGCGCGGGCGCGCAGCCCGCGGCGGCCGTGCTGACCGCCGCCGCATACGACCGCCGCAAGATGACGATGACGAAAGGCGGCAGCCTGCCCGCCGATCCGGCGAAACCGCTCGCCGATGTCCGCTTCGAGCCGGGCGCGTCGGCAGCGGCCCCCGCGGTGCCCGCAACGCTGCGTCCGATCGCGCCGCTGCTGTCATCGAGCGGTCACACGATTGAAACAGGAAGTCCGACGCCGCAAAAATCGGTGGTATTCACGGAAGCCATGGATATGTCGGCGATGCACCGGCCCGGCGCGTCGATGTCGGCGCTGCCGGCCGGCATGCGGTTCATGATCAACGACGCGAGCTTCGATCCGTCGCGCATCGCGCTGACCAGCCGTCGCGGCGAAGTGGAAGTCTGGTCGATCGAGAATCGCACCGACATGGATCATCCTTTCCATCTGCACGGCACGCAGTTTCAGGTGATCGCGCGGGAGCGGGGCGGGGCGAGCACGGCCGAACCGTTTCTCGCATGGCGGGATACCGTCAACGTCCAGCCGGGCGAGGTCGTGTGCATCGCGACGGTTCAACGCGATGCCGGCGAGCGCATGTTCCATTGCCACATACTGGAACACGAAGATCTCGGCATGATGGCGACCCTCAAGGTTGTCTGATCGCTGCCGTAGTTATCGATAGACGCGTTGCTCACGCCAGAAACGAAAAAACCCGGCATAAAGCCGGGTTTTCCAAGGCGCGGAACCGAACGGTATCAGGCAGCAGCCTGAATGTTCGATGCCTGTTTGCCCTTCGGGCCTTGAACGACCTCGAAGCTCACCTTTTGGCCTTCCTTGAGGGTCTTGAAACCGTTCATCTGGATAGCCGAAAAGTGCGCAAACAGATCCTCACCGCCTTCGTCGGGCGTAATGAATCCGAAACCTTTCGCGTCGTTGAACCACTTGACCGTACCAGTTGCCATACCAACTTCCCCTGTAACTCAAAAGCTGCCACGAGCCCTCGAAAAGCTCAACGACCGCGGGATGCAGTCGTCCCTCCTCACAAGCTCACCAACGGCATTTTTTCGTATAGACCGCTTATTGAAAAAAGTGCCAGCTTGATTGTTGAGGCTCTTTATTCGAGTGTCAAGAAAATTTTGAGACGCTCAATTGTTCGTTGTAAAGAACCAATTTCCAGGGTTTCTCCCGCTTTTCTTATGTGCGGTGGCGCAAGCGGCGCGTCTTGAAAAGTCGCATAATCGACTCACATGCCTTTCTACGGCGAGAGGCCGGTGCAATATGGCGTGTCATCAGCTTGCTGGCGCGGGTTGTGCGATACTCGATCCGACTGCAGCTATTACGCTGTATGACAGATTTCCCGGAGGGTCGCCACCGCAGGCGGCCCCGCGCAGAGCGCACCCGCAAGAGCTGCTCCACAGGGCCGGAGGGAACGAATGTCCGGCCAGACGGTCGGGTTTTGACAGGATTGCGGGCCTGTCCGAGTTGTTTAGAATGGGTGTATGGCGATTATCCCGGACAAGCAGGACAACACCGTACTGGAGCGGCAGGAACAAAAGCTGAAGCCGCCTGCCATGTTCAAGGTGGTGCTGTTGAATGACGATTTCACGCCGATGGAATTCGTCGTGATGATCGTGCAGGAATATTTCAATAAAGATCGTGAGACCGCAACGCAGATCATGTTGAAGGTCCATCGCGAAGGCAGGGGAGTTTGTGGGGTCTACACGCGGGACATCGCGTCGACCAAAGTCGAGCAAGTCGTTACCCACGCACGGCAGGCCGGGCATCCGCTGCAGTGTGTGATGGAGGAAGCATGATTGCCCAGGAACTGGAAGTCAGCCTGCACATGGCGTTCATGGAAGCGCGCCAGGCGCGGCATGAGTTCATTACGGTCGAACATCTTTTGCTGGCGCTGTTGGACAATCCGACGGCGGCCGAAGTGCTGCGCGCTTGCGCGGCCAACATCGAAGACCTGCGTCAGAACCTGCGCAACTTCATTCACGACAATACGCCGACCGTTCCGGGCACCGACGACGTCGATACGCAGCCCACGCTGGGTTTCCAGCGTGTGATCCAGCGCGCGATCATGCACGTCCAGTCGACCTCGAACGGTAAGAAGGAAGTGACGGGCGCCAACGTGCTCGTCGCGATCTTCGGCGAGAAGGACTCGCATGCCGTCTACTACCTGCAGCAGCAGGGCGTGACGCGCCTCGACGTCGTCAATTTCATTTCGCACGGCATCGCGAAGACGAACAGCTCGGAAGCTGCGAAGTCGACGGACGCGAACGCCGAGTCGGACGAAGCCGCCGCGCAGAAGGAAACGCCGCTCGCGCAGTTCACACAGAACCTGAACCAGATGGCGAAGGACGGCCGCATCGATCCGTTGATCGGACGCGAGGCGGAAGTCGAGCGCGTCGTGCAGGTACTGTGCCGCCGCCGCAAGAACAATCCGCTGCTGGTCGGCGAGGCCGGCGTCGGCAAGACGGCGATCGCGGAAGGGCTCGCATGGCGCATCACGCGCGGCGAAGTGCCGGACATTCTGGTGGACGCGCAGGTCTATTCGCTCGACATGGGCGCACTGCTCGCGGGCACGAAGTATCGCGGCGATTTCGAGCAGCGCCTCAAGACGGTTCTGAAGGAACTCAAGGAACGTCCGAACGCGATCCTGTTCATCGACGAGATTCACACGCTGATCGGCGCCGGCGCCGCATCGGGCGGCACGCTGGACGCCTCGAATCTGCTGAAGCCGGCGCTGTCGTCGGGCACGCTCAAGTGCATCGGCGCGACGACGTTCACGGAATTCCGCGGCATCTTCGAAAAGGACGCAGCGTTGTCGCGTCGTTTCCAGAAGATCGACGTGACCGAGCCGAGTGTCGAGCAGACGGTGGCGATCCTGCGCGGCCTGAAGTCGCGTTTCGAAGAACACCACGGCGTGAAGTATTCGTCGGGCGCGCTGTCGGCGGCGGCTGAACTGTCGGCGCGTTTCATCACGGATCGTCACTTGCCCGACAAGGCAATCGACGTGATCGACGAAGCGGGCGCGGCGCAACGCATCCTGCCGAAGTCGAAGCAGAAGAAGACCATCGGCAAGAGCGAGATCGAAGAGATCATTTCGAAGATCGCGCGCGTGCCGGCGCAAAGTGTGTCGCAGGACGACCGCAGCAAGCTGCAGACGCTCGACCGCGATCTGAAGGCTGTCGTGTTCGGCCAGGACCCGGCCATCGACGCGTTGTCCGCGTCGATCAAGATGGCGCGCGCGGGCCTCGGCAAGACGGACAAGCCGATCGGCGCGTTCCTGTTCTCCGGCCCGACGGGCGTCGGCAAGACAGAAGTGGCGCGGCAACTGGCGTTCACGCTGGGGATCGAGCTGATCCGCTTCGACATGTCGGAATACATGGAGCGTCACGCGGTGAGCCGTCTGATCGGCGCGCCGCCGGGATACGTCGGTTTCGACCAAGGTGGTCTGCTGACGGAAGCCGTGACGAAGAAGCCGCATTGCGTGCTGCTGCTCGACGAAATCGAGAAGGCGCATCCGGACATCTACAACGTGCTGCTGCAGGTGATGGATCACGGCACGCTGACGGACAACAACGGACGCAAGGCCGATTTCCGCAACGTCATCATCATCATGACGACGAATGCGGGCGCTGAATCGATGCAGAAGTCGACGATCGGTTTCACGACGCGCCGCGAAACGGGCGACGAAATGGCCGACATCAAGCGGATGTTCACGCCGGAGTTCCGCAATCGTCTGGACGCGACCATCAGCTTCCGCTCGCTCGATGAAGAAATCATCATGCGCGTGGTCGACAAGTTCCTCATGCAACTGGAAGATCAGCTGCATGAGAAGAAGGTCGACGCGCTCTTCACCGACGCGCTGCGCAAGCATCTGGCCAAGCACGGCTTCGATCCGCTGATGGGCGCGCGGCCGATGCAGCGCCTGATCCAGGACACGATCCGCCGCGCGCTGGCCGACGAGCTGCTGTTCGGCAAGTTGATGAACGGCGGCCGCGTGACGGTCGACGTCGATGCCGACGACAAGGTCCAGCTGACGTTCGACGAAAACTCGGCGCCGCCGCGCAATCCGAATCCGGAAGCGGTGGAAGTCGACTAAGCGTCTACCTTCCGCTCAAAGCAAAAACAGACGGCGTGGGTTTCAAACCCCACGCCGTTTTTATTTGCCTCGCTGCGCGGCAATCAGCAACGAAGAAAACGTCAGTGCTTGCCGGTGCTGCCGAAGCCGCCCGCGCCGCGCTCGCTCGTCTCGAAGTCGTCGACGATATTGAACTCCGCCTGCACGACGGGGACGATCACCAGCTGCGCGAGACGTTCCATCGGGTTCAACGTGAACGTGGTCGTGCCGCGGTTCCACGTCGAGATCATCAGTTGGCCTTGATAATCCGAATCGATCAGCCCGACCAGGTTGCCGAGCACGATGCCGTGCTTGTGGCCGAGACCCGAGCGCGGCAGGATCAGTGCCGCATAGCCGGGATCGCCGACGTGGATCGCGAGCCCCGTCGGCACCAACGCCGTCTGGCCGGGTTCGAGCGTCAACGGCGCGTCGAGGCATGCGCGCAGGTCGAGGCCCGCGCTGCCCGTCGTTGCGTAAGCGGGGAGTTGTTCGCGCATGCGCGGGTCGAGAATCTTGAGGTCGAGTTTCATGCAGTCGGGTGAGAGGTTGACGAGGTGAAGTAATCCAGCAGAGTCATTTGCCGAGTTCGAATTCGGCGGCGAGCAGCTCGTAGGAGCGCAGCCGCGCGCGATAGCTGCCCGCGACCGTCAGCACGATCAGCTCATCGGCGTCGAACTGTTCTTGCAGCGCGCGCAGCCGTTCGCCGACGGACTCCGGCGTGCCGATGATGCTGCGCGGCTTTTCTCGATCGATGATCAGCCGCTCGCGCTCGCCGTATTCCTGCGCGAGTCCTTGCGCGATCGACGGAACGGGCGCGTTCAGGCCGTACGCCATCTGCACGCGGCGCAAGTCGACGGCTTTTTCGAGGTCGGCGGCTTCCTGTTCGGTGTCCGCGCAGATCACGAACACGGCGGCGGCAAGATAGGGCTTCTGCTCGTGGCCGGCTTTGAAGCGTTCGCGATACGCCTGCGCGACGGCGTGCCCGAAATGCGCGTTGATGAAATGCGCGAACGAAAACCGGATGCCCAATTGCGCGGCGAGCATGCCGCCGAAGTCGCTGGAGCCGAGCACCCAGAGTTGCGGCCGGGTGTCGACTTGCGGCTGCAGCAGCACGCCATGCGCGAGATGATCGGACGGCAGCGTGCCGTCCATCAGCGCGACGAGGTCGCTCACTTGCTGCGGGAAGTGTTCGCCGCGATCGTACGCACCTGCCGCGACAGCCTGCGCGGTGCGCATGTCGCCGCCCGGCGCGCGCCCGACGCCCAGATCGATGCGACCCGGAAACAGCGCCTCAAGCATCATGAACTGCTCCGCGACCTTGAACGGGCTGTAGTAGGGCAGCATGATGCCGCCTGAGCCGATGCGGATGCGCTTCGTCACGCTGCCGAGGCGCGCGAGCATGACTTCGGGGCAAGGATTCGATACGCCGTACAAGCCGTGATGTTCGGCGCACCAGTAGCGCGTGTAGCCTAGGTCGTCGGCGAGTTGCGCGAGTTCGATGGTCGCGGCGATCGCGTCGGCGACCGTGTACCCGTCGATCACGGGCGTCTGGTCGAGCACGGAGAGCAGGGTCATGGCAGCACCAGTGCGTTAGCTGAGGGATCGTGGTCGAGCGTGGTCGTTACGACGGCGAGTTGAACGAACTCGCTTTCAAACCGTCACGCTCGCTGCCGGCAGGCGCTTTGCGATTTCCGCAATCAGGTCGCGCGCGAGCGTCTGCTTGTCCGCGCGCGGAAGCCGCGTGATGCCGGCGGCTTCGAACAATACGACTTCGTTGTCGTCGAGCCCGAACGTTTGCGGGCCGAGATTGCCGATCAGCAGCGGCACGTTCTTGCGCTTGCGCTTTTCTTCGCCGTTCGCATCGAGATCGCCGCTTTCCGCTGCAAAGCCGACGCAGAACGGCGGACGCGGCATTCTGGCGACAGACGCCAGAATGTCGGGATTCTCGACGAACGAAAACGACGGGATCGCGCGATCGGCCGTCTTCTTGATTTTGTGTTCGGCGACATGCTCGGCGCGCCAATCGGCGACGGCCGCGACACCGATAAAAATGTCGTGGCCAGGCACCGCGCGCATCACGGCGTCGTGCATCTGCTGCGCCGTCTGCACGTCCTCGCGATAAACGCCCCACGGCGTTTCGAGTCCGACCGGCCCGGCGACGAGATGCACATCGGCGCCCGCCTGCTGCGCGGCACGCGCGAGCGCGAAGCCCATTTTGCCGCTCGAGCGGTTCGTGATGCCGCGCACGGGATCGAGCGGCTCGAACGTCGGACCCGCTGTCAGCAGCACGCGGCGGCCCGCCAGCGTCTTCGGCGTGAAGAAAGCCGCGATCGCCTCGTAGACCGCTTCGGGTTCGAGCATGCGTCCGTCGCCCGTTTCGCCGCACGCCTGCGCGCCCGAATCCGGACCCAGCAACTCGATGCCGTCGGCGCGTAGCTGCTTGACGTTGCGCTGCGTCGCGGGGTTCATCCACATCTGGCGGTTCATCGCGGGAACGACGAGCAGCGGACAATCGCGCGCGATGCACAGCGTGGACAGCAGGTCGTCGCACAGGCCGTTGGCGAGCTTGGCGAGGAAATCGGTGGAGGCGGGGGCAACGACGATCGCGTCGGCTTCGCGCGACAGATCGATATGCGGCATGTTGTTCGCAATGCGCGCGTCCCATTGACTCGTGAAGACGGGACGGCCGGAGAGCGCCTGCATCGTGACGGGCGTGATGAACTGCGTCGCGGCTTCCGTCATCGCGACCTGGACGGCCGCGCCCGCCTTGACCAGCAGGCGCGTGAGTTCAGCGATCTTGTAGCAGGCGATCCCGCCTGTCATGCCGAGCACGATGTGCTTTCCGGCGAGTTCTGTGGCCAACTGATGCCTCCGACAAGACGTGATGACCGGCGCATCGGTTGAAGCGCGCCGGCTTCCGTACTGCAACTACCTGACGCAGGCGGCGCGGCTCGTCAGCGCAACACTCGCTCGTCGCCCGCGCGTCACCCGCACTCAGCGCGCGCCGCGCACGCGCCGCAATTCGTCGAACACCAGCAATGCGGCGCCGATCGTGATCGCGCTGTCGGCGAGGTTGAACGCCGGCCAATGCCATCCGCCGACATGGAAATCGAGGAAATCGATCACGTGGCCGTACAGCAGACGGTCGATCACGTTGCCGATCGCGCCGCCCATGATCAGCGAGAGCGCGGTGCAGAACAGCTTCTGATTGCCATGCCGCTTGAGCAGATAGCAGATCAGCAGTGCCGCGCCGACGCCCAGCGCCGTGAACGCCCAGCGCTGCCAGCCGCCCGCCATCGCGAGGAAGCTGAACGCGGCGCCGCGGTTGTAGACGAGCACGAGGTTGAAGAACGGCGCGACGGCATGCGACGAGCCGTACGCGAACACCTTCGCCACCGCGATTTTCGTCAACTGGTCGAACAGGATCACGATGACGGCCACGCCCAGCCACGGCGCGAGCGAGCCGCCCGCCGGTTTCGACAGCGTTCTGGACATTATGCCGCGCTCCTCGTTTCGCCGTTGCCGAACAGATTGCTGATGCAGCGGCCGCACAGCGTGGGATGCTCGGCGTTTTCGCCGACTTCCTTGCGATAGTGCCAGCAGCGTTCGCACTTCAGGTACTTCGACGTGATCACGTCGACGCCTTCTTCGTCGACGTTGTCCACCTTCAGCACCGTCGCACCCGACGTGATCAGCACGAACTTCAGATCGGCGCCGAGGCTCGCGAGTGCTTCATGACGCGCGCCGCTTGCGCGGATTTCGACTTCCGCCTGCAGCGACGATCCGATCTGGTTCGCGACGCGCGCCTCTTCGAGCGCCTTCGTGACGTCGCTGCGCACCGCGCGCAGCAGCGTCCACTTGTCGAGCAGCGCGGCCGCGTCGGCGACTTCCGGATACGCGTGGTACGTCTCGGTGAAGATCGTCTCGCGGTTCGGCTGGAACACCTTCCACGCTTCTTCCGCCGTGAACGACAGGAACGGCGCCATCAGACGCAAGAGACCCTGCGCGATGTGATAGAGCGCGGTCTGCGCGGCGCGGCGCGCGTTCGAATCGGGCGCCGTCGTGTACAGGCGATCCTTCAGCACGTCGAGATAGAAACCGCCCAGATCTTCCGAGCAGAACGTCTGCAGCTTCGCGACGACGGGGTGGAACTCGTATTTGTCGTAGTGCGCGAGGATGTCGTTCTGCAGATTGGCCGTCAGCGCCACCGCATAGCGGTCGATCTCCAGCCATTCGCCGACGGGGCGCGCGTTCT
Organism: Paraburkholderia bengalensis; assembly: GCF_037126505.1. Lineage (NCBI taxonomy): Bacteria > Pseudomonadati > Pseudomonadota > Betaproteobacteria > Burkholderiales > Burkholderiaceae > Paraburkholderia > Paraburkholderia bengalensis. The sequence continues at coordinate 17,359 of NZ_JACFYJ010000070.1, read as the reverse complement.
TCTCGAAGTCGAAGTCCGACAGGTTCGCGAGCAGGAAGCGCAGCGTGTTGCGGATGCGTCGATAGCTTTCCGTCACGCGTTTGAGAATTTCTTCGGAGATCGCGAGTTCGCCCGAGTAGTCGGTCGACGCAATCCACAAACGGATGATTTCCGCGCCCAGACGGTTCGACACCTCATGCGGGTCGATACCGTTGCCGAGCGACTTCGACATCTTGCGGCCTTCGCCGTCTACGGTGAAGCCGTGCGTGAGCAGCGCGTTGTACGGCGGACGGCCGTCGAGCATCGAGGCCGTCAGCAGCGACGAGTGGAACCAGCCGCGATGCTGGTCCGAGCCTTCCAGGTAAAGATCCGCCGGGAACTGCAATTCGTCCTTGTGCGAGCCGCGCAGCACATGCCAGTGTGTCGTGCCCGAATCGAACCACACGTCGAGCGTATCGCGGTTCTTTTCGTACAGATTCGCGTCGTCGCCGATCAGTTCGCGCGGATCGAGCGTCTGCCAGGCTTCGATGCCCGACACCTCGACGCGCTTCGCGACTTCTTCGAGCAGCTCCAGCGTACGCGGATGCAGCTCGCCCGTTTCCTTGTGCACGAAGAACGCCATCGGCACGCCCCACTGACGCTGGCGCGACAGCGTCCAGTCGGGACGGTTCGCGATCATCGCGAACAGGCGCTGCTTGCCCCACGACGGATAGAACGCCGTCGCTTCGATGCCTTCGAGCGCCGTTTCGCGCAGCGTCTTGTCGCTGTCCTTCGGCTTGATGTCCATGCCGGCGAACCACTGCGAAGTGGCGCGATAGATGATCGGCGTCTTGTGGCGCCAGCAGTGCATGTAGCTGTGCAGGTACTTTTCGGTGCGCAGCAGCGTGCCCGCTTCGTCGAGCGCTTCGACGATCTTCGGGTTCGCCGCCCAGATCGACAGCCCGCCGAACAGCGCGAGCGACTCGATATAACGGCCGTCGCCCATCACCGGGCTGATGATGTCCGAGTCGGCCATGCCGTGCGCCTTGCACGACACGAAGTCTTCGACGCCGTATGCCGGCGACGAGTGCACGATGCCCGTGCCCGTTTCCGTCGTGACGTAATCGCCGAGATACACGGGCGACGTGCGCTTGTAGCCCGGATGCGCGGACGCGAGCGGATGCGTGAAGCGCACGTTCGCGAGCTTCGCGCCCGGCGCCTTTGCGATGATCGTGCCTTCGATGCCGTACGACTTCAGGCAGTCCTCGACGCGCTCTTCAGCGAAGATCAGCAGACCGCGCGGCGTATCGACGAGCGCGTAGACGATTTCGGGGTGCACGTTCAGCGCCTGGTTGGCGGGAATCGTCCACGGCGTGGTCGTCCAGATCACGATGCCGCCTTCGTTGCGCGGCAGCGATGCGAGCCCGAACGCCTGCGCCACTTTCGCGGGCTCGGCGAACGGGAACAGCACGTCGATGGTCGGGTCGGTCTTGTCCTTGTACTCGACTTCCGCTTCAGCGAGCGCCGAGCCGCAGTCGAAGCACCAGTTCACCGGCTTCAGCCCGCGAAACACGTAGCCCTTCTCGATGATCTTCGCGAGCGCGCGGATTTCGCCGGCTTCGTTTGCGAAGTTCATCGTCTTATACGGGTTGTCCCAGTCGCCAAGCACGCCCAGGCGCCGGAAGCCCGCCTTCTGCTTCTCGATCTGCTCGGTTGCGTAGGCGCGCGCCTTCTGCATGACTTCGGCGGCGGGCAGCGACTTGCCGAACTGCTTTTCGATCTGGATTTCGATCGGCATGCCGTGACAGTCCCAGCCGGGCACGTAGACGGCATCGAAGCCCGCCATGTTGCGCGCCTTGACGATCATGTCCTTCAGGATCTTGTTCACCGCGTGGCCGAGGTGGATGTCGCCGTTCGCATACGGCGGGCCGTCGTGCAGGATGAACTTCTTGCGGCCTTTGGAAGCGGCGCGGATCTTCTCGTAGATCTTGCCTTCCTGCCATTCCTTGACCCATTGCGGCTCGCGCTTGGGCAGGTCGCCGCGCATCGGGAACGGCGTGTCGAGCAGGTTGACGGGATACCGGGCCTGCGGTTTCGAATCGGCTTTCTTGTTGCTCATGGTGAAGTAGCGGTGAATACGGTGTTAGGGCGCGGCATGCGCGAAGGTCTGGATGGCGCCGGTTGATGGGGACAACCGTGCGCCCGGCTTCGCGCGACACGGGGCTTTTGCAGATGCTGCATGCGGCGCCCGTCGATGCGCGGCGGACGGTACGTGCTTCGCATGGCGAGCCGCACGTACCGCGTCGGTCATCTAATTCGATCGGTCGCCGACGTGGCGAAACCGGTGGAGCGGCTGCCCGTCGCGTCGCCGACGGCTTCGAACCAGGCGCGCGCGTTCGTGACGTCGCGCGCGATTGCCGCTGTCAGCGTTTCGAGGTCGACGTACTTTTCCTCGTCGCGCAGTTTCTTCAGGAACTCGACGCGCACCAGCTTGCCGTACGCATCGCCGTGCCAGTCGAGCAGATGCACTTCGAGCAGCACGCGGCCGGAATCGTCGACGGTCGGACGCAGGCCGAGGCTCGCGACGCCCGGCAAAGGCTGATCGGCGATGCCGTGCACGCGCACGATGAAAATGCCCGACAACGCGGGACGCTTGTGCGCGATGGGCAGATTCAGCGTGGGAAAACCGAGATCGCGGCCGAGCTTCAGGCCGTGCACGACGTGGCCGCTGATCAGATAGTCGCGGCCGAGCGCGGCGCGCGCCGCGTCCAGGTCGCCCGCGATCAGCGACGTGCGCACGCCCGAACTCGAAATGCGCGCGCCCGACGGATCGGCGACGGTCGCCATTTGCTCGACTTCGAAGCCATGCTGCTCGCCCGCCGCTTTCAGCGACGCGAAATCGCCCGCGCGCTTTGCGCCATAGCGGAAGTCGTCGCCGATCATCACCCAGCGGGCATGCAGTCCGTTGACGATGATCCGCTGCACGAACGCATCTGGCGACTGGCTGGCGAAGGTGTGATTGAAATGCTCGACGACCACCCGGTCGACGCCGTTCATGCGCAGCGCCTCGAGCTTGTCGCGCAGCATCGCGATGCGCGGCGGCGCGCTGGCGGGATTGAAGAACTCGCGCGGGTGCGGCTCGAAGGTCATCACGCAGACGGGCAGGCCGCGCGCGTCGGCGGCCGCGCGGACACGGGCGAGCAACGCCTGATGCCCGCGGTGGACACCGTCGAAGTTGCCGATGGTCAGTGCGCAGGGCGCACGGCTCTCGGCATTGGGAAGACCGCGGAAGACTCTCACGATAGCGGGCGATGGATTTGAGCGGGCCAGATGCCGCAAAACAATCGATTATAAACGCACAGGGCCATACCCGGCGCCGCGGCGCGGAACGGGCATGGCCGAATGATAAAATCCGCGGATGAAAAATCTCGTCATTCTGATTTCCGGACGGGGCAGCAACATGGAAGCCATCGTGCGCGCCTGCGCGAGCGAGGGCTGGCCGGCGCGGATCGCCGCCGTGATTGCCAACCGTCCTGACGCCGCCGGCCTCGCGTTCGCGGCGTCGCAAGGCATTGCCACGGCAGTGGTCGACCACCGCCAGTTTCCCGATCGCGAGCACTTCGATGCGGCGCTCGCGCGTGAAATCGACAGTTTTGCGCCCGATCTCGTCGTGCTCGCCGGCTTCATGCGCGTGCTGACCGACGGTTTCGTCGATCGCTATGCGGGGCGCATGCTGAACGTGCATCCGTCGCTGCTGCCGAGCTTTGCGGGCCTCAAGACGCATCAGCAGGCGCTCGAAGCGGGCGTGCGGCTGCACGGCGCGTCCGTTCATTTCGTCACGCCGACGCTGGATCATGGGCCGATCGTCGCGCAATCGGTGGTGCCCGTGCTGACAGGCGACGACGCCGCGACGCTCGCCGCCCGCGTGCTCGAAACCGAACATGTGATTTATCCGCGCGCCGTGCGCTGGTTCGTCGAAGGGCGTCTCGCGCTCGACGGCCTGCGCGTCACCGTGACACCGCCCGAGCCGCAGTGGCTCTTCTTCGACACCACAAGCCAGAACAACGCCGGGGAGGGCGCATGAGACTGCATGGATTTCTGATTGGACAAACCGAGACTTTGCTCGCCGACGTCCTAACATTCACCGGCCCGGCCGATGCCGCGACCAGCCGTTTCTTCCGCGCGCATCCGAAGCTTGGCCACGGCGAGCGCGGCGTGATCGCGGAGGCGGTGTTCGCGGTGCTGCGTCGTCGGATGGAATTTGCGCATCTGGCAGAAAGCGGCACCGGCAATCCTAACCGCCGTATGGCGCTGCTCGGATTGATGCAGACGGCGGGCCGCACGGCGCTTAAGCCGTTCCTGTCGGAAGCGGAATCCGCCTGGCTGGAGCATGTGTCGAAGGTCGATCCGCAGAGCCTGCCGCTGCGCATCCGCCTGAATCTCCCCGACTGGATCTATCAGGCGCTCAGCCAGCGGTTCGAGGGCGAAGAACTCGCGCACCTCGCCGCCGCGCTGAACTACCCGGCGCCGCTCGACCTGCGTGCGAATCCGATCAAGGCGAGCCGCGACGAGGTGCTGTCCGCGTTGTCGAAGGCGGGCATCGAGGCGGGCGCCACGCCGTTCGCGCCGTTTGGCATTCGCGTGGTCGGCAAGCCGCCGCTGTCGAAGCTCGACGCGTTCCGGAACGGCTGGCTCGAAGTGCAGGACGAAGGCAGCCAGTTGCTGTGCTCGCTGGTGGCGCCCAGGCGCGGCGAGATGATCGTCGACTTCTGCGCGGGCGCGGGCGGCAAGACACTTGCGCTCGGCGCGATGATGCGCTCGACGGGACGCCTCTATGCGTTCGACATCTCCGACCGGCGTCTGGCGAAGCTGAAGCCGCGCCTCGCGCGCAGCGGCCTGTCGAACGTGAACCCGGTGCTGATCGACAGCGAGCACGACGCGAAGATCAAGCGCCTCGCGGGCAAGATCGATCGCGTGCTGGTCGACGCGCCCTGCAGCGGCCTCGGCACGCTGCGCCGCAATCCCGATCTGAAGTGGCGCCAGTCGCCGGAATCGATCGCCGAACTCACGCCGAAGCAGCTGTCCATTCTCACCAGCGCCGCGCGTCTCGTGAAAAAGGGCGGACGCCTCGTCTACGCGACCTGCAGCATCCTCGACGCGGAGAACGAAGGCGTCGTGCAGCAGTTCCTCGCCGATCATCCCGATTTCGAACTGGTGCCCGCGCGCGATGTGCTCGCCGAACAGCGCATCGAGCTGGACATGGGCGATTACCTGTCGCTGTGGCCGCACCGTCACGCGACGGACGGCTTCTTCGCCGCCGTGCTGGAGCGCCGCGGCTAAAGGCGCGCGGACGGGCTGCGCAAGGCCCGCAAGGATCCGCGCGGCCGTCGCAGAATCACGCAGTCAGGCCGGCACGCGCCGTGGGCGTCGCGGCCGGCTGCCGGAAACGTCATGCAGAACCATATCTTCTTTCACACGCTGGGCGACGTCGTGCGCGATTTCGGCCAGCCCGTCATCCTGTGGCAAGTCGGCGTGCTGCTCGGCACGCTGGCGCTTGCATGGGCTCTCGCACGGCTCGCTCGCCGCGCGCTCGACGCGCAGCGCGAGACCCGCTACGGCGCGCTGCGCTTCGGCGCGGAAGCCCTCAACCGGGCGCTGTTCCCGTTGCTCGGCGGCGTGCTCGTGTGGATTGCGCGCGCGATCGCCGGGCAGTTCATCCACACGTCGCTGCTCGATCTCGCGCTCGTGCCGCTGTTCGGCATCGGGCTGATTTACATCGTGTTCTACCTCGCGCGGCGCGTGTTCGGCCGCGACGGCAGCACGCATACGTGGCTGTCGCTGGTCGAAAAGCTGGTGTCGCTGATCGTGTGGATCGGCATGGTGCTGACTGTGATGGGCATTCAGAACGACGTGCTCGCGTGGATGGCGAGCGTCCAGTTCCGGATCGCCAACACCCGTCTGTCGCTGCTGTCGCTCATGTCGGGCCTCTTGTGGGTGTGCGTGACGATGATCGTGGCGATGTGGCTCGGCGCCGCGCTCGAAGACCGGCTGATGCGCTCGGGCTCGCTCGACGCAAACCTGAAGGTCGTGCTGTCGCGCGTGAGCCGCGCGCTGCTGATTCTGGCGGCGATCCTGATCAGCCTGTCGCTGGTCGGCATCGACATCACGGTGCTCGGCGTGTTCGGCGGCGCGCTCGGCGTCGGTCTTGGCTTCGGCTTGCAGAAGATCGCGAGCAATTACGTGTCGGGTTTCATCATTCTGATCGACCGGTCGCTGCGCATCGGCGACACGATCAACGTCAGCGGCCTGCAGGGCATGGTCACGCAGATCCGCACGCGCTACACGGTCGTGCGCGGGCTCGACGGCATCGAGACGCTGATTCCGAACGAAAAGCTGATCACCGACGTCGTGCAGAACCAGTCGTCCTATCTGACGCGCGGCAACGCGAAGGCGACCGTGCAGGTCGCCTATTCGACGGATGTCGACAAGGCGATGGCGCTGCTCGTCGAGGCGACGCGCGGCGTCGAGCGTGTCTTGCAGGACCCCGCGCCGACGCCTTATCTGGCAGGTTTCGGCGCGGACGGCATCAATCTCGAACTCGGCTATTGGATCGCCGACGCGGCGACGGGCACGTCGGGCGTGCGCTCGAACGTCAACCGCAACATCTGGCGGCTCTTCACCGAAAACGGTATTTCGATTCCGTACGCGCAACGCGACGTGCGCATCGTTTCCGGCACCGGCGCGGGCGTCAGCGACATCATGTCGCAGTCGGTAACGATGACTGGCCGCGCCGCCAACGAGCCCGGTAACGCGGCCTGAGAAGGCCGCTGCGCGCGCCGGAAATAGCCGTTTCGACCCTTTTCGACTGCGGTTCCCGTTGACGCAGCACAACGATTTCCTTTTTTGTTACAGACACTTGGAACCGTTGGCGTAAAATATCGTCCTAAATCTGTGCTTTGCTTTCACTTTCTTGACATCCGCCGTTGTATCCTTGCGCGAATGTCTTCCGTTCCTCAGGTAAATGGCCTTGTTGAATTCCCTCCTTGATTTTCTTGCCCACGGCGCCCTGCGTTTCTCGTGGTGGCAAATCCTGTTGTGGACGCTCGCCGTCACACACGTGACGATCATCGGCGTCACCGTCTATCTGCACCGCTGCCAGGCGCACCGCGCGCTCGACCTGCATCCTGTTGCGAGCCACTTTTTCCGTTTCTGGCTGTGGATGACCACGGGCATGCTGACGGGTCAATGGGCCGCGATACACCGCAAGCATCACGCGAAGTGCGAGACGGAAGAAGATCCGCACAGCCCGCAAACGCGCGGCATCTGGAAGGTGTTGCTGGAAGGCGCCGAACTCTACCGCTCGGAAGCGAAGAACGAAGAGACGATGCGCAAGTTCAGCCACGGCACGCCGAACGACTGGCTCGAGCGCAACGTCTACACGAAGTATCCGATTCTCGGCGTGAGCCTGATGATGGTCATCGACGTCGCGCTGTTCGGCATCGTCGGCCTGACGGTGTGGGCCGTGCAGATGATCTGGATTCCGTTCTGGGCGGCCGGCGTGGTGAACGGCCTCGGACACTTCTGGGGTTATCGCAACTTCAACTCGTCGGATGCCAGCACGAACCTGATCCCGTGGGGCATCATCATCGGCGGTGAAGAGCTGCACAACAATCACCACACGTACGCGACGTCGGCGAAGCTGTCGAACAAATGGTACGAGTTCGACATCGGCTGGATGTACATCCGCATCATGTCGGCTTTCCGTCTCGCCAAGGTGAAGAAGCTCGCGCCTACGCCGCGTCTGACCACCGGCAAGCTCGTGCTGGATCAGGACACGCTGCAGGCCGTGCTGGCGAACCGCTACGAAGTGATGGCGAGTTACGCGAAGGCGATCAAGCGGGCTTATCGTCAGGAACTTGCGCACCTGAAGGAAGTGGGCGCGCGCGAGAAGTATCAGTTGATGCGCGGCGCGCGCAACTGGTTTCACAAGGAAGAGGCTGGCCTTGACGAGCCGCAGCGTCTTCAGCTGCCGCAGATTTTCGCGAACAGCCAGAAATTGCGCACCTACATCGAGTTGCGCAACGAACTGGCGGCAATGTGGGAGCGTTCCAACGCCTCGCGCGAACAACTGCTGGTGCAATTGCAGGATTGGTGTCACCGCGCCGAACAAAGCGGCATCAAGGCGCTGCAGGAATTTGCGATGCGCCTGCGGCGCTACGCCTGATCTTCGACGAAATCTATTAAACTTTCGTTACGTCACAAAACCCCGCGTTGGCGGGGTTTTGCTTTTTGGGCCGCCGGAATGGCTGTCGGCGGCAGTATCAGCGGGGCAGAGGAGATCATGAATCAGGCGATCAGGAGCGTCGAGTACGACCGTCCGCAGGGCGCGGCCTGCAGTGTCGGCCAGGCTTGGGCGAAAGTCCCCGATGCGCCGTCGGCGCAGGAACGGCTGGCTTTGAAAGAGCGCATTCGCGGCTTGCTGACGCGAGAAAAGGCGGTGCTCGTCGCGCACTACTACGTCGATGCGGAACTGCAGGAGCTCGCCGACGAGACGGGCGGCTGCGTGGCCGATTCTCTGGAAATGGCGCGTTTCGGACGTGATCATGACGCTCAGACGCTGGTCGTCGCGGGCGTGCGTTTCATGGGCGAGACAGCGAAAATTCTGAGTCCGAACAAGCGCATTCTGATGCCGGATCTGGATGCGACTTGTTCGCTCGATCTCGGCTGTCCCGTCGACGAATTTTCCGCATTTTGCGACTCGCATCCGGACCGTACGGTCGTCGTCTATGCGAACACGAGCGCGGCAGTGAAGGCGCGGGCCGACTGGATGGTGACGTCGTCGATTGGGCTCGAGATCGTCGCGGATCTGCACGCGCGCGGCGAAAAGATCATCTGGGCGCCGGACCGGCATCTTGGCGGCTACATCCAGAAAAAGACTGGCGCCGACATGCTGCTCTGGCAAGGCTCGTGTCTCGTGCACGACGAGTTCAAAGGTGTTGAACTCGATCTCGTGCGCGCCGACTATCCGCACGCGAAGGTGCTCGTGCATCCTGAATCGCCGGAGAGCGTCGTCGCGCAGGCCGATGTGGTCGGCTCGACGACGCAGCTCATCGATGCGGCGCGGAACAGCAGCGCGACGCATTTCATCGTCGCGACCGATCTCGGCATCTTGCACAAGATGCGGCTGGCGGCGCCCGGCAAGACCTTTATCGAAGCGCCCACGGCCGGCAATAGTGCGACGTGCAAGAGCTGCGCGCATTGTCCGTGGATGGCGATGAACGGTCTGCGCAATCTCGCGGACGTGCTTGAGCGCGGCAACAACGAAATCTTCGTCGACGCGGCGATCGGCGAGCGCGCACGTCTGCCGATCGACCGGATGCTCGATTTCGCCGCGCGGCACAAGAAGCGCGTGCAGGCGAGCGGCGATCTCGGGCGCGATAACGCGCTGTTCTCGAACGTCGGAGCGGCGTGATGGGCGCGAATGAACAACGAGACCTGAGCGACGCCGTGTCGCCGCTTTTTTCGGAGATCGAAGCGCAGTACGGCGCGGCTTTCAGTGCGGCGATCGCGCGCAATGTCACCGATGCGCTCGCGGAAGACGTCGGCAGCGGCGATCTGACGGGCCTGCTGGTTCCCGCTGACGAAATTCGCGACGCGCGCATCATCGTGCGCGAAGAGGCGGTGCTGTGCGGCGTGCCGTGGTTTAGCGAAGTGATGCGCCGCGTCGATCCGCGTATCGAAGTGTGCTGGCGTTATCGCGAAGGCGACAGGATGTCGGCGGATTCGGTGGTGTGCACACTGCGCGGCCCGGCACGCTCACTGCTGACGGCTGAGCGAAACGGCCTGAATTTTCTGCAGATGCTCTCTGGTGTGGCCAGCGCCACCCGCAAGTTTGCCGACGCGACGGCGCACACGCGCGCGCGCGTGCTCGACACGCGCAAAACGCTGCCCGGCCTGCGGCTGGCGCAGAAGTATGCGGTGCGCGTGGGCGGCGGCGCGAACCAGCGGCTCGCGCTCTATGACGGCATCCTGATCAAGGAAAACCACATTGCGGCGGCGGGCGGTGTCGGTGCGGCGATGCAGGCGGCGCTCGCGCTGAACGCGGGCGTGTCGATCCAGATCGAAGTCGAAACGCTGGAACAGCTCGAGTCCGCGCTCGCGCACGGCGCGCGGTCCGTTCTGCTCGACAACTTTTCGTTCGATATGATGCGAGATGCCGTGCGAATCACGGCCGGGCGCGCTGTGCTTGAAGTGTCGGGCGGGGTAAACTTCGACACGATCAGGCGGATCGCTGAGACAGGTGTGGACCGCATTTCAGTCGGCTCGCTAACCAAGGACGTGCGCGCGACGGATTTTTCGATGCGCATCGTCTGATCGCGCTTTGCAGGGCGGTTCGGGAAAAGGCCATCGTCGGTCAGTACACGGCGATGGCCCGTTTCATGGATCACTCGACCCGCCAGGCCGCTACACGGTCCGGTTCGGCACGCGCTCAGGCGCGAGCACGGTCGGCAGCGCCTTCGGCAGTGTGTTCGGCCAGTCGCGGCTGTAGTGCAGCCCGCGGCTTTCGCGGCGCGAACGCGCGCTGTCGACGATCAGCGATGCCACGTCGACGAGATTGCGCAGTTCGAGCAGATCGCGGCTCACCTTGAAGTTTGCGTAGTACTCGTGGATTTCGTCGCGCAGCAGCGCCAGCCGATGTTTCGCGCGCGCGAGGCGCTTGTCCGTGCGCACGATGCCCACGTAATTCCACATCAGACGGCGAAGCTCGTCCCAGTTGTGGGCCACGACCACTTCCTCATCCGGGTCCGAGACGCGGCTTTCGTCCCAGTCGGGCAGCGGCGCGTGCACGGCGGCGCCGAAGCCTTCGTCTTCGATGGCCTGTGCCGCGGAGCGGCCAATCACGAGGCACTCAAGCAGCGAGTTGCTCGCCAGCCGGTTCGCGCCGTGCAGCCCCGTGCACGACGTCTCGCCGACGGCATACAGTCCCGCCAGATCCGTGCGTCCGGCCAGATCGGTCACGACGCCGCCGCACGTATAGTGGGCCGCCGGTACGACGGGAATCGGCTCTTTCGTGATGTCGATGCCCAGTTCGAGACAGCGCGCAAGAATGGTCGGGAAATGCTCTCGCAGGAACTCCGGCGACTGGTGGCTGATGTCGAGATACACGCAGTCGATACCGCGTTTCTTGATCTCGAAGTCGATTGCGCGCGCGACGATATCGCGCGGCGCCAGCTCGGCGCGCGGATCATGATCGGGCATAAAGCGGGTGCCGTCCGGCAGCTTCAGAACGCCGCCTTCGCCTCTGACGGCTTCTGAAATCAGAAACGATTTGGCGTAGGGGTGAAACAGACAGGTCGGATGAAACTGGATGAATTCCATGTTCGACACGCGGCAGCCCGCGCGCCAGGCCATGGCGATGCCGTCGCCCGTCGCCGTATCCGGGTTCGTGGTGTAGAGGTAGACCTTGCCGGCGCCGCCCGTGGCGAGCACGGTGTGGGGGGCTTCGATCGTCACGGTGCGGCCGCTGGCGAGATCGAGCGCGTACAGGCCGTGACAGCGGCGCCCCGGCAAGCCGAGCCGGTCTGAGGTGATCAGATCGATCGCGTAGTGATCTTCGAGCAGCGTGATATTGGGATGTTGCCGCACCCGCTCGCTCAACGTCGCGACGACGGCGTGGCCGGTCGCGTCGGCCGCGTGAATGATCCGGCGGTGGCTGTGGCCGCCTTCGCGCGTCAGGTGAAAGCCGAGCTCTGCCGCATCGTCTTTCGTGAACGGCACGCCCTGGTCGATCAGCCATTGAATCGCCGCGCGGCCGTGCTCGACGATGAAACGTGTCGCGGCTTCGTCGCACAGACCGCCGCCCGCGATCAGCGTGTCGTCGACGTGATCCTCGACGCTATCGCCTGAATCGAGCACGGCGGCGATCCCGCCTTGTGCCCAATCGCTGGCGCCCTCTGTCAGCGAACGCTTGGCGATCACGGCGACGCGCCGCGTCTGCGCGAGATTCAGCGCGACACTCAAACCGGCTAGTCCGCTGCCGACAATCGCTACATCGAAGTTCATCTCCTCTCTCCGTCGTGTTGCGCGGCTGGTGCGGCTAGCGCCGCCACGGCCGTTCGATTGGAAAACCGAACAGCATACGCGTCGAAGCTGGCGAGGGAAAGCTGGCCGAACGGCGAAGTCTATTGCGGGCGCCGAAACAGCGTGGGACGAGCGCAGAGGGCAATGCCGAAGGCAATGCTCGGCCCAAATGCAAAAAGCCCCGCGTGAAGCGGGGCTTTTTGTCGTCGACAGGCTGAAGACTCAATTACTTGATCTTCGTTTCCTTGTACGCCACATGCTTGCGAACGACGGGATCGAACTTCATGATCTCCATCTTTTCCGGCATGTTGCGTTTGTTCTTCGTGGTCGTGTAGAAGTGACCCGTACCAGCGGTCGATTCCAGCTTGATCTTGTCGCGTGCGCCCTTAGCCATGATTTACTCCTTAGGCTTCGCCACGTGCGCGCAGGTCAGCGAGCACGGAGTCGATACCGTTCTTGTCGATCAGGCGCAGGCCGGCGTTCGAAACGCGCAGGCGCACCCAACGGTTTTCGCTTTCAACCCAGAAACGGCGGTTTTGCAGGTTCGGGAGAAAACGACGCTTGGTCTTGTTGTTTGCGTGGGAAACGTTGTTGCCGCTCATCGGCGCTTTCCCAGTTACTTGGCATACGCGTGCCATGAGAGCACTCCTAATACGCTAATTCTGAGTTCGAACGCCGTGAAGTTTCCCGGGAAAACATGAGGACCGAGCCGTAGCCGACTTGAATCGCTTGCTTTCCGAGAAGGCCTTGAGGCTTCGGAACAGGGGTTGGAAAGAGGCAAACCGCAATCTTAGCAGAAAAACAGCCGAAAAATCAAACCTTATTTGCAACCCAAGTCACGCCAAGCCACGCGCCCGGCCGCTGCCGCGTGGCTTCCCGCGTGCCGCATGCAGCGCGGTTCACGGCCAGCCCGCGCGGGCAAAAGAAAACGTCTCGCTCGCGCCGATCACCAGATGGTCGATCAGTTGCACGTCGATCAGCGCGAGGGTATCGCGCAGCACGCGGGTCAGCTGCCGGTCGCTTGCGCTTGGCTTGACGGCGCCAGACGGGTGATTGTGCGCGACGATCAGACTCGCCGCGTTCACCGACAGCGCGCGCCGGACGATTTCGCGCGGATAGACGGCCATGCGCGTCAGCGAGCCGCGCGAGTTCTCTTCGGACCGGATCAGCCTGTGCCGCGTATCGAGAAAAAGGCAGATGAACACCTCGTACGGCCGCGAGCCGATCAGGAGCCGCAAATAATCTTCGACGGCTTCCGGCGAATCGACCAGCGGACGCTCCCGCATTTTTTCGACGAGCGAGCGCCGCGCCATTTCCATGATGGCGAGCAGTTGCGCGCGCTTGGCCGGTCCGACGCCGCGCACGCCGTCGAAATCTTCCGGGGTTGCGTCGAGCATCGCGCGAAGCGAGCCGAAGCGCTGCAGCAGCGAACGTGCGACGTCGAACACATGGTGACCGGCCAACCCCGAGCCGAGCACGAGCGCGACCAGTTCCGTGTCGGACAACGCCGCCGGGCCCGCTGCGAGGAGCCTTTCGCGCGGCATGTCGCGCTTCGGCCACGCGGGCGCGCGCGGCGGCGGCGACGTTTCCGCGGCCTTGAGCGGCATGGCTATGGGCGTGGCTATCGTGTCGTCCATGACAACGTTCCTCGAAATTCAGGTAAAGCGGCGACGAGCCGCCGCGCAGCAACGTTCCAGCCGGCTGCGGATATGTGGCTTACAATAGAGCCTTTGCGCACGGCGCCCCAAGGCTTTGCCGGGCCTTCCGTGCGCGCGACCCGCGCCGCGGCGTCCATGCGCCGCGCGCCACGACCGAACGAGTACCGCATGAGCATCATCGACATCTCCGAAGTGAAATCCGGTTCGCACGTCACGCTTCACTACCGGCTTTCGCTCGCCGATGGCGCCGAGATCGTCAGCACCTTCAACGACAAGCCCGCTACCTTGCTGCTGGGCGCGGGCCAGCTGGCGCCGCCGCTGGAAGATATTCTGCTGGGATTGAAGGTGGGTCACCACTCTACCTTTCAGCTACAGCCCGGTCAGGCATTCGGCCCGCGCAACCCTGAACTGATCCAGCGCGTGTCGCTGGCCACGCTGCGCGAAAACAGCATGATCGGCGAGGATTTTTCTCCCGGCGATCTCGTCGAATTCAATGCGCCGGGCGGCGGACGCTACGCCGGCGTGCTGAAAGAGGTCGGCGAAACCTCGGCGCTGTTCGATTTCAACCATCCGCTCGCCGGCCAGGCGCTGACGTTCGAAGTCAAAATCATCGGGATTCTGTAAACATGAGCATTACGGACACGACTCTCGCCGAAGCTGAAATCCTGCTTGCGCAACCGCGCGGATTTTGCGCCGGCGTCGATCGGGCGATCGAGATCGTCGAACGCGCCATCAAGCTGTACGGTTCGCCGATCTACGTGCGTCATGAAATCGTTCATAACGCGTATGTCGTCGAGGATCTGCGCAAGAAGGGCGCGATCTTCATCGAGCAGCTGGAAGAAGTGCCGTCGGGCAGCACGGTGATCTTCAGCGCGCACGGCGTGTCCAAGGCCGTCCGCGCGGAGGCCGAAGAGCGCGGGCTGCGCGTGTACGACGCAACGTGTCCGCTCGTCACCAAGGTTCACATCGAAGTCGCGAAGATGCGTGCCGACGGCTTCGACATCGTGATGATCGGCCACAAGGGTCATCCGGAGGTTGAAGGCACGATGGGGCAGACGGCCCAAGGCATGTACCTCGTCGAGGATATCGATGACGTGCAGGCGCTGCAGCTCGCCGATCCGCACCGGATTGCCTACGTGACGCAAACCACGTTGTCCGTCGACGATGCCGCGCAGATCATCGGCGCGCTGAAGGCGAAGTATCCGGACATCAAGGAGCCGAAGAAGCAGGACATCTGCTACGCGACGCAAAACCGCCAGGATGCCGTCAAGTTCATGGCGCCGCAGTGCGATGTCGTGATCGTGGTCGGCAGCCCGAACAGCTCCAACTCGAACCGGCTGCGCGAGCTGGCCGAAAAACTCGGTGTGCCGTCCTATATGGTCGATTCGCCCGATCAGATCGATCCCGCGTGGGTCGCCGACAAGCGCCGCATCGGCGTGACGGCCGGCGCGTCGGCCCCGGAAGCGCTGGCGCAGGCTGTAATCGCGCGGCTGCGCGAGCTTGGGGTGCGCAATGTGCGCGCGCTCGAGGGCATCGAGGAAAACATCGCGTTTCCGCTGCCGCGTGGGCTCGGTCTGCCGGCCTGACGAACTGTCCCCATCCGAAAAAGCGCGCCGAGGGCGCGCTTTTTGTTGCCCTCGCTTTGCTCCGATTCCTTCATAAAACGGTGCCAGATCAACCAAAATCTCGGCAAACACGGTGGCGAGGCGAACATTATTTTTGATTTTGGCGGCGTAATTTGGGCACATCGGCGTGATCGATCCCCGTTTTTCGTCCGATGTTTACGGCGGCTGTCTGTTCGCGCACAAATATGGTGCATCAGCGTGCGAACATGGTCGTGCGAAGCCGATATGCGCGGAAGCCCATACCGCCGGCCTCGCGCGGAAGCGGCGGCAACATGTGGTGTGGCAAGGCGTCGTCGCTGGTGCAACTGATGCACGAATTTATGGCGCAACCGGGTTGCGATGAATGCGCGCTAAGTGCCTGCGGATATGGTTGCAATGCAGGAAAACCCTGCGCATTCAACAATATTGCCCGTCGCAAAATTGGAGTTACAATGCGCGCGTTCTCAGGGCTCGAGCGCCTCGGAACACCAGATTTAGCAAGGCGCAGGAGACCTATTTAATGCGAGTCAAGTTTGCTTGTGCCGTGTCCATCGCGGCCGTGGTCGCGATGTCGACCGCGTGCGGCAAAAAAAGCGATGGCGAAGCGGGCACGAGCGCGTCGGCGGCCGTGGCGGCGTCCGCGCCCGCAAGCGAAGTGACTATCGTGAAAATCGGTCATGCAGCTCCGCTGACGGGCGGCATTGCGCATTTGGGGAAGGACAACGAAAACGGGGCGCGTCTCGCTATTGAAGAGATCAACGCGCAGGGGTTGACCATCGACGGCCGCAAGATCCAGCTGCAACTCGACGCGCAGGACGACGCCGGCGACCCGAAAACGGGCACGCAGGTGGCGCAGAAGCTCGTCGACGACCATGTGGTCGCCGTCGTAGGGCATCTGAATTCGGGTGTGTCGATTCCGGCCTCCAAGATATATAGCGACGCGGGCATTGTGCAGATCTCTCCGTCCTCGACGAATCCGGCCTATACGCAGCAGGGCTTCAAGACGACCTTCCGGGTCGTCGCGACCGATGCGCAGCAGGGTCCGGCGCTGGCGAACTACGCGACGAAAGCGCTCGGCGCGAAGCGGATCGCCGTCGTCGACGACGCGACTGCCTATGGCAAAGGTCTTGCTGACGAATTCGCGAAGACGGCCGAAGCGGGCGGCGCGAAGATCGTCGCGCGCGAGGCGACCAATGACCGGGCCACGGATTTCCGGGCCATCCTCACGAAGATCAAAAGTGCCCAGCCGGACGCCATCATGTTCGGCGGCATGGATGCAACGGGCGGGCCGTTCACGAAACAGGCAGCGGCGCTCGGAATCAGGGCAAAAATCCTTGGCGGCGACGGCGTGTGCACCGACAAGGTAGGGGAGCTGGCAGGCAGTGCAGTCCAGAACCTCGTATGTTCGGAAGCAGGTCTTGCGCTTTCGAAAATGGAAAGGGGAGCGGACTTCGAAAAGAAGTACGACGCACGCTTCCACACGCCGGTGCAGATTTACGCGCCGTTCACGTATGACGCTGTGTACGTGATCGTCGATGCAATGAAGCGCGCCAATTCGATCGAGCCGCCCAAGGTGCTCGCTGCGATGCCTTCGACCGATTACACGGGTGTCATCGGTCACATCGCATTCGACGACAAGGGCGATTTGAAAGAAGGCGCGATTACGCTTTACGACTTCAAGGACGGCAAGAAGGCGGTCCTCGACGTCGTGAAGATGTAATGACGGGACGTACAGCCTGACGGCACCGGACCATCCGACGGTGCCGTTTTTGCATCCGCGTCGGGCGCGAGGGCAGTTGCAACCCAGCTGCCAACAACGCCCGGCGAAGACAACTTTACCGGTCTTTAATATCAGTACCCGCAGTGCCGTTGCGATTTGCGTGAAGCATCAGCGCCAACCGGCAGATGTAGAGCGCGAATCCAGTCGCACGGGCTAAGGAGCATTAAATGGATATTTTCATCCAGCAGATTCTCAACGGGCTGGTGCTTGGCAGTGTCTACGCCATCATTGCACTGGGCTACACGATGGTGTACGGCATTCTCGGCATCATCAACTTC